>NZ_JADBUN010000026.1:0-31800 GCF_020245625.1 Microcystis sp. M049S2
AATCGAGGGATTAACGGTAGGGGTTGCTTATCAGGAATTTACCAACCGGGGGATTCTCATCGCTTTGGTGGTTGCTGTCTTGGGAGGTGCTGCTAAACTTTTTGGTTTTTTCCCCAATCCCTAGAAGTTACCCTGAGAAACAGTCACTTCCCTGAGAACGATAAAAAACTCAAAAATCTATAGGAGTATAGCAAAATGTCTAACGAAACCGTCACCTATTCCCTCGAAGCTGTCCTGACAAGGATTGAGAGTAAAATCGACTCCCTGGAAAAACGGATGGATGAGAAAATCGACTCCCTGGAAAAACGGATGGATGAGAAAATCGACTCCCTGGAAAAACGGATGAATGACAGATTTGACAAGGTAGATGAGAGATTTGACAAGGTAGATGAGAGATTTGACAAGGTAGATGAGCGGTTGACGAAACTGGAGATAGGCCAAGCTGATTTAAAAGGCGATACTAAAGTATTAGACGAGAAAATCGAGGGATTAACGGTACGGGTTGCTTATCAGGAATTTACCAACCGGGGGATTCTCATCGCTTTGGTGGTTGCTGTCTTGGGAGGTGCTGCTAAACTTTTTGGTTTTTTCCCCAATCCCTAGAACTGGCCCCCGATACTTAAACCTAACCTGAAATGGAGAATTAGGGTTTTGGGGAATTAGGGTTTTGGGGATTTTGGGGTTTTTAGTAGCCATTTATCGGCATTATTAGTCATGATGACGATCAGTCCTAAAACCTTATTATACTGACCATAAAGTTTTCTACCAGTCTCAATATCTAAATATTGGCATTTAACAGCAAATTTTAACCAAACTTGGCTTTCTGCCGCTTCTGCCTCCGCATCATTTAATCTCAGCAAAAATGAACCCTTATATCGTCTTCTACGCCATGCCTCTGCTAAATTAGCACAGACAGAACGAGAAGATCGTCTAATTTGATCAATTAATGAATATTTTTCCGACCCAGGAAACTTTTTAGACAGTTCAAAGATTTCCATAGCCAGATTAAAAGCGATTTGATAAACTTCTAGGTCTTCATGGGTGTTCAGCAATTTCTTTGGTTTTTGCACCATAATTCCCCTTTCCTGATGGATGATTCTTACTTTCCCTTATACATACCTCTTGTCAAACCTAAATTCAGGAAAATTTCCCACCTCCCCACTTCCCCACCACCCCACCTCCCCACCTCCCCACCTCCCCACTTCCCCACCTCCCCACCTCCCCACCTCCCCACCTCCCCACCTCCCCACCTCCCCACCTCCCCACTTCCCCACCACCCCACCTCCCCACCTCCCCACCTCCCCACCTCCCCACCTCCCCACTTCCCCACTTCCCCACTTCCCCACTTCCCCACCACCCCACTTCCCCCAAAAAAAATTTTTCCCAAGGGTGATAGGTTTTTTGAAACAAATGGGTAAATTGATTACAGACAAGAAAACATCCATCAGGAATACAGCTATGAACTCTGCTTTCAAATTCAAACTTATCCAAGCTCTCAACAAAAAGAACGGTAACAAAGGTTTCACCCTCATCGAACTCCTAGTGGTCGTTATCATCATCGGTGTACTGGCCGCCATCGCTCTCCCCAACCTCCTCGGTCAGGTGGCCAAAGGCAGACAAGCTGAAGCTCGCACCAACCTCGGCGTCGTTAACCGCGCCCAACAGGTTTACCGCTTGGAAAACACAGCCTTTGGTACTATAGGTCAGTTGCCTATAGCTCTAACAGGTACATACTACGATTTTGGTAACGTTGGCACCGCCAATGCCACCGGGGCTGGAGCTAGTGCTACCGCTAAAACCAACTACAACAACGATATTCGCGACTACGCTTCTTCTGTAGGTCAAACCACCGCAGGTGCTTTCAATGCAATCATCTGTGAAGCAACTAACCCTACTACTAGTGGTGTTGCCGCTCCCGCTGGTGGTACTGGTGATTGCACCAACGGCACAGCAGTCCAATAGATATTCTTCCCAGATTGCTTAAAAGCTTTCTGGCATAACAACCAAGACTTGATAGTTAGCGGAAGGTGACAGGGAAATATTCTCTTGGAAAATCTGCGCTCTTGGTTACTTTAGGGATAGGATTTTATCAGTGAACAGTAAAAGGTGAACTAAAAACTCACATCTGATAACAAGAACCGAATCTTAAACCTGATTTGTCAAGCTAAAAGCCTTGACCTACTGACCTTCTTTTTAGGTAAGGGAATTGCCAGATTCTTTCTTGGAGTCCCTTACCTATTGCCATAGGAAGCTGATAACTGAAATCTCCGACGCCCAACTAGAAAAATACAGACAATATTGCCAGGGCCTAACCATGAAATACCTTCTTTTTTTAGCAATTAAATCACAAGGGAAAAAAGCGAGGGGTTTTACCTTAATAGAATTGCTAGTAGTGGTGATTATATTAGGAGTTCTCGCCGCCGTCGGTTTACCGAATCTATTACAACAAGTCGCCAAAGGTAGGCAAGCAGAAGCACTGGCGATACTGGGACAAATCAATCGCGCCCAACAGGCTTATCGCTACGAAAATGGTATTTTTGCCAGGCTAGATCAATTACCCATTAGTGGCATTAACACCGCTAAATTTTATACTTTTAGCGATTACAATACACCCTCCGGTATCCCTCCTACTCTTACTCCCAATAATACTCTATCTTCCTATCGAGCGGTGGCAAAGCTTGAATTTGATAATGATATTAAAAACTATGCAGGGGGAGTCCGACTGATGCCAGACGGGCGCTTATTGCTCGTTATCTGTGAGGCTAAAAGTCCTTTACAAGATAATGTTTTTGTGACCGGTGAGGCTGGTTGTAGTAGTCCCGATAGCATTGGGTTTAATGATCCATCATCGACTCCGCTGACAGGTCCAATGTAAAGTTTACTTCTTGGGTGATCAAGGGAGTTAAAATTACTCCATGCCAATAAGTTTTTCAAATATGGACAAACTCTCTCAATGGGATTACTTCTCAACAACAGGGAGGTTGATCAAAGTGGTCAGTTTCCCGCTTAATATTCATTTACGAACAGTCTCTAAAATAACCGAAAAACCTTTTATTTTTGTTAATGTTATTGACTTTCGTTTAAACCTATGCTGGACGTAAAAAAAACGCTCAATCTATCCCTACTTAAAACTCTTGGTTTAGTTGCCGTTATCGGTGGGCTAATCATGGCTATTGTCGAAATGCAACAGGAAAAGGTGAAAACCTTGACCAAAGAAAAGTTATTAGAAAGAAATTATAGTCAAGAATCTCGCCTAGAAAATGCTAGGGTTGAGTTATTAAAAAATATGCCAGCTTTTGGCTTTGATAATATGTTAGCCAATTGGTCAATGTTACAGTTTATTCAATATTATGGCGATGGGGATGCTCGCAAGGAGACTGGCTACGGTTTAAGTCCCGATTTTATGGAAATTGTCACTAAAAATGACCCGAAATTTGTCCGCGCCTATTTGATGATGTCCGTCCCTTCTTCTGTCAATGCCGGCAAACCCGAAAGAACCGTTGAGATTATGAATAAGGGTTTATCAAAACTAACTCCTGATGTCACCGATGCCTATTTTATTTGGTTATATAAAGGAGTGGATGAACTATTATTTTTAGGTGATATTCCTGCGGCCAAAAAATCCTATCAAATGGCTGCCGATTGGGCGAAAATTGCCGGTAATGAATTTATCGAAAAATCCGCCAGGGGAACAGTGAAATTTTTAGAAACTAATCCCGATAGTCGCGCTCCCAGAGTTGGTGCCTGGATGTTAGTCTGGCTAAATAGCCAAGACGAAGAAACCCGCAGGTTAGCTAAGGAAAATATCGAAAAATTGGGCGGTAAATTGGTTGTGTTCGGCGATAATCAAGTGATGGCAATTCCCCCCAAGGATTAGGGGTTAGTATATTTTTCATCCTGCCAAAACTTATGATTTAATAAGCGATCAATATCCTTAGAAAAAGGACAAACATCGGGAAACCTAGCATCATATTCAATTCGCATATTCTCCACCGCTTCCTGATAACAATCATCACAAATATCGGTTAAAAAACTGCATAAACTAGGGGAATCTTTAAGGATATCTTTTAACTTAGATTGACAGCGTTTAATTGTGACTTCCCAACCTCGATAACAGTCGGACAAAGGAAGATAACGACGTTTTAAAGCCTGTTCAAATAATGTAATTAAACGGTTTTTAAGTTCCCTTTTATCTCGTCTTCCCAAAGATTCCACCTCCTCGATCAAATTCTCTAAATCAACCTGAGATAAATCCCCAGATTTTAATTGTTTGACCGTCTTCTCTATCCACAAAGCAAAATCTTGATCATAAAGATTTTTTACCTTGGCTAAAGTCATAATTTTGACCTCCTCTGTTGACTAATTACCTTCATCAAACTTGCATTAAAAGTCGCTCGGTTTGGGTGCATCTCACATTTTCGGAAATACCGATAATCAGCAATTATCAGTCACTCTTAAACTGCTACAAATGTATGAACAGCCGCGTGTAAGCATCCCACCGAAAAGCTAATGCGCTCCGGGGTTTGGGGACGGCGCTTGCGTCCCCAACGGGGGGTTTGGGGGGTAGAACCCCCCAAAAGACTGGATTGATGACACAAACCTAAAAAGCACAGTTTTTAAACTGCACCGATCGAGGGATAATATAACCTTGATATTGACAATGGCGACTTATGAAAATTTTAATTATGGGTGGAACCCGATTTATCGGTGTTTCTTTGACTAAAGTGTTAGTAGAACAGGGTCATGAGGTAGTATTATTCAATCGTGGCAATAAACCCGCTCCGGTTGCCGGAGTACGACAGATCCACGGCGATCGCACTGACCCAGCGCAACTTAAAGAAAAGCTTAAAGATGAGAGTTTTGAGGCAATTTTCGATAATAATGGCAGAGAATTAAGTGATACTCAGCCCCTCGTCGAGATTTTTAGGGACAGAATCCGGCATTTTGTCTATGTTAGCTCGGCGGGGGTTTATCTAAAATCCGACCAAATGCCCCATAAAGAGGGGGATAAACTAGATCCCAAAAGTCGCCACAAGGGAAAACACGAGACAGAAAACTACTTAAGCGAGATGGGTTTACCCTGGACTTCTATCCGTCCAGTCTATATCTACGGACCGGGCAACTATAATGACCTAGAAGCTTGGTTTTTTGACCGTTTGGTTCGTAATCGTCCTATTCCTATACCCGGTCATGGGGAACATTTTACCCAATTTGGTCACGTTGTCGATCTGGCCAAGGCCATGGCCGCAGTATTGGGCAATTCTCAGGCTATCGGTCAAGTGTATAATATTTCAGGCGATCGCTATGTAACTTTTAACGGTTTAGCAAAAGCTTGCGCGGCAGCCATGGGGAAAAATGCCGAGGAAATCGAGATTGTTAACTATAACCCCAAAAAATTTGACTTCGGTAAAAAGAAACCTTTCCCCCTGCGGGTTCAACATTTCTACGCTGATATTAATAAAGCTACCCAGGAGTTAAACTGGCAGCCTGAATATGATCTCGTCAGTGGTTTAACAGACTCCTTCCAGAATGATTATCTCGCTTCCGGTCGCGCTCAACAAGAAATAGACTTGGCGATCGATGACCAGATCTTGGCAAACCAATAAAATTAATTTTCTGGTGGGGAGTTTTTTGCTGTGAGCAGTGAACAGTAAGGGACTTGCGCTTTGATAATGTACCTTTTGGGCGAACGCAGTTCGCCCCTACATTGTGGACAAAATCAGTTACTGTAGGGGCGCAAAGCTTGCGCCCTCCGAGCGCTCAGGTTTGCTGATCACCCTAAGTAGGGGGAGAGAGCCTTCGAGATGTTGGGGACTTGCGCTTTGATAATGTGCCTTTTGGCCGGTCTGATTCTTCTACAGAGCGATTTTCTGCCTGGGATATTATTCCCACGCAAGTCCCTTATTGGACATTCCACCAACCGAAGGCCGGCCCGACAAAACGAATAACTAGCCAAACCCCGGCTAAAACTCCTATACCAATCCAGGCACCCCTAGTGGTTAACTTGTAAGCTTGGGATGCTTGACTTTTGGTAATCGGTAGCCAAGGCAGGATATTTTCTTCCTGTCCATACTTATCACCCAGGGCCGATTGACGACGTTTTGATTCACCCATACTAATGTCAGTTATTAAGAGGTTTTTCTCTGATTGTATATCGAAAGACAACCACCTACACCCAATCCTACTGCGTGAAGGGGGGCGATCGAAACTGACGGCCGACGACCGACTATTATAAAATTAAAGGTTGCGACTGAAACGAGAATAATTATGGCAACCATTAACAGTAATTACTTAAAACTAAAAGCGGGTTATCTTTTCCCGGAAATTGCCCGACGAGTCCAGGCTTTTGCGGCAGCCAATCCTGATGCTAATATTATCCGTCTGGGGATTGGCGATGTCACCGAACCTTTGCCCCAAGCTTGTCGCGAGGCCATGATCAAAGCAGTGGAGGAAATGGGCGATCGCTCTAGCTTTAAGGGTTACGGGCCGGAACAGGGTTATGCTTGGTTAAGGGAGAAAATCGCCGTCCATGATTTTCAGGCTCGCGGTTGTGAGATAAGTGCCGATGAAATCTTTATTTCCGACGGTTCTAAGTGCGATACGGGCAATATTCTCGATATTTTTGGAGATAATAACTCGATCGCTGTTACTGACCCAGTATATCCCGTTTACGTTGATACTAACGTTATGGCTGGACACACGGGAGAGGTCAACGACCGCGGCGAATACGAGGGCTTGATTTATCTGCCAATTACCGCCGAAAATAACTTTACTGCCCAGATTCCGACGGAAAAAGTTGATTTAATCTATCTCTGTTTTCCCAACAATCCCACCGGGGCCACGGCTACCAAAGAACACTTGACAGCTTGGGTTAATTATGCTAGGGCCAACGGATCGATTATCTTTTTTGATGCGGCCTATGAGGCCTTTATCACCGATGCCAGTTTACCCCACTCTATCTATGAAATCGAGGGGGCGCGGCAATGTGCGATCGAATTTCGCTCTTTTTCTAAAAATGCCGGTTTTACTGGGACTCGTTGCGCTTTAACCGTGGTTCCCCAAAGTCTCACGGCCAAGGCGGCCGACGGGACGGATGTGCAACTCTGGAAACTGTGGAATCGTCGGCAATCGACCAAATTTAACGGCGTTTCCTACATTGTCCAACGGGGGGCCGAGGCGGTTTATTCCCCGGAAGGACAAGCACAAGTACAAGAACTTGTCAAGTTTTATTTACAAAATGCAACAATTATCCGAGAAAAATTAACCGCTGCCAGTTTAGAAGTCCATGGTGGCGTAAATGCGCCCTACGTTTGGGTAAAAACGCCCCAAGGTCTATCAAGTTGGGATTTCTTCGATAAACTGCTACATACCTGTAATGTGGTGGGAACCCCCGGATCTGGCTTTGGGGCCGCCGGAGAGGGTTATTTCCGGCTATCGGCTTTTAATAGTCGTGCCAACGTCGAGGCCGCTATGGAAAGAATTATCGATAAATTTCAAGGCTAATCCTCAAGAGAGGGATGTTTGCGGAAGCATCCCCCAACAACCCCATCGGGAATTGATAAACTGTTGACATACTCACCGACAACGGCTCACCGATGCGACCCTTTTGGTTAGAATCCTTACAGGTAGAAAGATTAACGATCGCAATTGCCAGCTTACCAGCACATCTGCAAGGGATCAAGTTGGTGCAGTGGTCAGATCTGCACTGCGATGCACAGCATTTGCCTGAAGCTGTCCTGCAAGAAGCGATCGCCATTACTAATCAGGAAAAACCCGATCTCATCTTCCTGACGGGGGATTTTATTACCTATAGTCCCAGGCCAATTTTTGCCCTAGTCGAGAGCATAAAAGCTCTCAAAAGTCAAGGGGGTATTTATGCTTGTTTAGGAAATCATGACAGTTATCTTCCCAACGCAAGGGAAACGGTCAGATCGGCCTTAACTAGCGTGGGAATTCGGGTACTCTGGAATGAAATCGTCACACCCTACGGCGAAAATTTTCCCATCGTCGGATTGGCCGATTATTGGTCCGGGGAATTTTTACCGCAAATCCTCGAGCAAATCTCCCCCGATATACCCAGACTCGTCCTTTCCCACAATCCCGATACAGCCATGATTTTAAAGGATTGGCGCGTGGATTTGCAGTTATCCGGTCATACCCACGGAGGCCAAGTGACTATCCCGGGTATCGGTTCCCTACCGATAATTTTAGAGGAACTTAGGCGATCGCTGCCCGAACCCTATGGTCAATGGGTTCCCCTTCATCGGCAGTTTAGCAGAGTAGTCCGATACTGGCAATGGTCCGAGGGATTTCATCGAGTCGGGGACAATCAATTATATGTGAATCGAGGCTTGGGAACCTATTTTCCCGGTCGTCTTTTTTGTCCCCCCGAAGTGACGGTAATTACTTTGATCAACAGTAGTCAGTCTTGAATCAGTTATCAGTTATCAGTTATCAGATTTAAGTTTTAAGTCTTAAGTTTTAAGTATGCCGCATTAAATCAGCTGTTGACTATCTAAATTACTCGTTAAGACTATCGGTTAATTTTTTTTCCAAAAAAGCTTGACAAAACCCCACGACTTGACAGATAATTTCTTATATAATGGGAATCCGTGCCAGCCTGCGACCCCCCTCTTTTCAAGTCAAATAAAGCCCAAAAAAATTAACCCCAAAAAGTAGTCGGTGAACTGAAAACTCACATCTGATAACTGATAAGCTGTTGACTATATAAATTACTCGTTAAGACTGCACCGGAGTTGGGAGCAGGGAGAGGAAGTTTGAGCATTTGTACTAAATTTTCCAATATGCAGTTTAAATTCAGTACAGCTTAGAATTTTCCTACTGTCTTTTCACTGATTACTGATTACTGTTTACTGATAACTGAAAAAAACACTTATGACAGAAAATAGAGATAACTTCAACGAAACTTATAATGCACTAATTGAGCGCATTGTCAATCTAACTTTAGAAGGAAAAATTAGAGCTAAATCACAGGTTTATAACCTTTTAGCCGAGGGAGTAAAAAATGGCACAGGAGAAATTTTTGAGCGTTGTTTAAACGAAAAAATTATCGTTACTCGCTCACAGTTAGAAACAAAAATTAAAGCCACTAGAGTTTTGCGGGCCCTGGAAACGATCGAAAGTGAATGGGAAAAATATCAAAAAACCAATCAGCAAAATTCTCTCACTGCAGCGGCGATCGATAATCTGGTAAAAATCGATCGAGAGGATCGTTTACTGACTTTAGTAAATTTAATTGATCCCAATCAAAATAATGCTTTAACCCTAGAACAATTACAACAGTTAGCCAAGCATTTACAGGCAGTTTCTCAGCAGCGGGGAGAAGCGGATTTATGGCAAATTGCCACGGGGATTAATCTGGGGTTAAATACTTGGTCAAATTTATCGAATGATCTCACCAGTTGGCTGTACGAACAAAATCGCAATCTTGGCTTTACTAATGATAATGAGCGAGTGACACCCTGGCAAATTTGGGCAAGTAAAGTTAATCCCTCTTGGTTAAAACGAGTCTTAGAAAGTTTAGCTAATCAACAAGCTTTTGATTCTCTTACGCAGGATTTAACTTTAACCGATTGGGTAGAAACTGCTATTGTTTTTCAATATATCCAAAGGGGACTAATTAACTTTTTTGATCAGCGTATCTATAGCGAAAAACTGGGAGCAAAATTATCCATCTCTACCTTTCTCACCTTTGCTTTAATTTGGTCGCTGTTAACCAATAGTTTCGAGCAAGTTAGTAAAAATTCTCTCTATAGTCGGGGCTGTTTTCAGATGGCTTTACAAATTCTGAGAACCTTTGCTCAACGGGATTATTTTCCTTTATACGGGGGAATTTTTGCCTCCTTTTCTGGCAGTTATCTCAAGGATGCGTTAGACTATTTATCAATTCCTCTGCGTTATGTGGAAGGCACGGGAGAAAAGGCGAGAATTTTAACTTTAATTGCCTATTCTAATCGCATTCGCGGCGACTATCGACAGGCCAGAGAATGTCATCAACAAGCTTTAGAAATTGCCCGTCAACAACAGGATTATGCTTGTGAAATAGCTAATTTAAACCATTTATCTCGTCTCAATGCTATCCAAAAAAACTATGCAGAAGCGATTAATTTAAGTCAGAGAGCTTTAATTTTAAGTCGTCAACAGGGTAATAGTTTAGGACAGGCTAACGCTTTAGCTAATTTGGGTTATAGTCAGGTACAGGAAGCGCAACAGTTAGAGAGATACGATCCCGAAATTTATCAAAGTTCGATCGAGTATTTACAGCAGGGATTAAAGTTAGCGGAAAGTCTCCAAGATTGGCAGAGTAAATCCCTTTGTTGTAGCAGTTTAGGTTTAGCATATCTTGTCCTTGAAAGAACCCAAGAAGCGATTAATATTCTCCTACAAGGATTAGAATCGGCCAAATACTACGGAGATGTATATCTGCAAGGTTTATTACTAACTTATTTAGGGGAAGCTTACTATCAAGACAAGAATTTTGAACAGGCAATTTATATGGGTTCTCTAGGAATGTATTGGCTACACGAAATCGGTGCAGTAGAATGGCGACAAGCTGCCAGTCTATTAACGGTTATTCGCGGTAAAAATATCGCAGCTTTTGAGCAGACTTTCAGTCAGGAACGTTCCTCTCTGATTAAATCAATTGGACTGGAAGGCTACCAATATATCTCAGAAATCCTCAGCAAATATCAACAGGGTAATTAGGGTTTGCTGAATAAATCTAAAAACCTTATTGGGTAAGACTTTTAGACTTTTTTTACCTCAAAAAGTGCCAACCATTGGAGTGATCGGGGGTACAATTCTGGGACTTTTTCCCTGAAAATTAGGTAATTGACCAGATGAAAATCGCTAAAACCCCACACCCCACACCCCACACCCCACACCCTGTCCCCACGAAAAACTTTTTCAGCAGACCCTAATTAGTGAATACACAGCATAACCTATTAATTAATCTCTCGGTACTTTTTCCCCAACCCACGGGAATCAGTACCTACATTCTTAACCTCTTACCCTACCTGAAAAATTTAGAACCAACCCTACTAACAGCTAATAGTTATCCCGACTTTAACTGTTATTCTATCCCCAAAGGTCTCGGCCCTGATCGAGGAGCGAAAGGTCATTTAAAACGCTTACTCTGGACTCAGTGGCAGTTACCGTCAATTTACCGACAATTAAAGGCGAATTTACTCTTTTCTCCCCTTCCGGAAGCGCCGATAAATTCTCCCTGTCGCTTTGTCGTCATGGTCCACGATTTAATTCCCCTACGGTTTCCCAGTTTTACTTCCCCCTTAACTCACTATTTCCGTTATTATGTGCCGCAGGTATTACAACAGGCAAAACATATTATCTGTAACTCTCAGGCAACGGCCAAAGATATCACTGAATATTATCAAATTCCCGCCGATAAAATTACTTCTATTCCCCTAGCCTACGATCATCATCACTTTCGCCCTATTGAAGATAATAAGCCAGAGCATCCCTATTTTCTCTATCTGGGTCGTCCCAATCCCTATAAAAATTTACCGCGTTTAATCGCCGCTTTTGCCCAACTGCCCCCAGATTTAACAGATTATCATCTTTGGATTGCCGGCAGCTTTGATCGCCGTTATACCCCCAATTTAAAACAACAAGCGCGGGAATTAGCAGTCAGCGATCGCATTAAATTTCTCGATTATATCCCCTACGATGAGCTGCCCCAAGTGATCAGTCAAGCCACTGCTTTAGTCTTCCCCAGTCTCTGGGAAGGCTTCGGATTGCCCGTTTTAGAGGCTATGGCCTGCGGTACACCGGTCATCACCTCAAATTTGTCATCTTTGCCGGAAGTCACGGGAAAAGCGGCAATTTTAATCGATCCCTATCGAGTCGAGGCCCTAGCCGATGCCCTAAAAATTATCGCTCAAGATCGACAATTACACTCAAAATTAAGTCATCTAGGCAAAAAACGGGCCGATGAGTTTAGTTGGCAAAAAACTGGTCTAGCTACGGCAGCAATCTTAAATCAATATCTAGGGTGTGCTTAACTGACAGGGTTTCCCGTCCAGATGAAGTATAACCTGATCGGTCATCGTCGGAAAAAGAAAAATAATTTGACAGATCGGCAGCATTTGTTGTAGGATTGATGATCGTGACCTCAATTGGAGAGATGGCCGAGCGGTTGAAGGCGCAGCACTGGAAATGCTGTTTAGGGGTAACTTTAACGAGGGTTCGAATCCCTCTCTCTCCGTCCCCAAAGCATCTCATGTCTATGAGGTGCTTTTTATAACAGAGTATAGGAGTCAGGATTCTGAATTCAGGAGATTACTCTTATTTATTATCTTCTCCCCTGCTCCCCATCTCCCCATCACCCACTCTCCTATACTTTTCAAACAGGATTTAGTCTAATTCCTCGTCGGTAAACCATCTTTACACTTAGCTAACCACTCCAATAAACTATCTAACTGCTGTTGCGGTTTTACCGCTCCTAAACCCCTAACTGTCACCTGTTTGGGACTATAAACAAAGCGTGATTGTATATGTTGGGGTAGGTGTTCTTGTAATAATTTCCACGCTGGTTCCTCCATGGGAGTTTCGAGGATAATATGCTGTTTTCCATCGGGTTTAATTCGCGAAAAACCGAGGGATTTAGCCAGATGTTTTAACTCGATTACCTTAAATAATTGTGCCACTGGGGAAGGAATTGCCCCATATCTATCCACTAAATCCGCAGCAATTTGTCCTAAATTTTTCTGAGAATTGGCAGTAGCGATCGCTCGATAAACATCCATTTTCTGTTCCGGATCGGATATATAATCGTTAGGAATAAATGCCGTCAATTTCAGATCGATTTGGGTATCCTCCACTTGGGGAATTTCTTGACCTTGAATTTCCCGCAAAGCTTCCTGTAACATTTCCATATATAGATCAAAACCGATCGCTTCCATTTGTCCCGATTGTTCCGCACCTAATAAGTTACCCGCACCGCGAATTTCCAGATCCCTAGTCGCTAATTGATACCCCGATCCTAACTGGGTAAATTCTTGAATTGCCTTTAATCTTTCCCGAGCGGTTTCTGTTAGTTCTGCCTTGGCCGGATAAAGTAACCACGCGTGCGCTTGTACTCCCGATCGCCCCACCCGTCCCCGCAGTTGATAGAGTTGCGCTAAACCGAATTTTTGGGCATCTTCAATGATAATCGTGTTAACTCTGGGAATATCTAACCCCGACTCCACAATAGTCGTACAGACTAAGATATCCGCTTCCCCATTATTAAATGCTAACATGGTGGTCTCTAATTCGGACTCATCCATACGACCGTGACCAATGGAAATTCTAGCACCCGGAATCATCCCTTGAATTGCTGCTGCTTTTTCTTCAATTCCCTCGATTCTGGGTACTACATAAAAAATCTGTCCCCCCCGATCCAATTCGTTGCGAATTGCCGTTCTAATCGCATCAGAATTATAACTGGAAAGGTGGGTTTGGATGGGACGACGAGAGGGGGGAGGTGTGGTAATTAAACTCATTTCTCGCACCCCAGAAAGGGACATATAAAGAGTCCGGGGAATCGGTGTCGCACTCAAGGTTAACACATCAATATTACTTTTAAAAGCCTTAATTTTTTCCTTTTGATTGACCCCAAAACGCTGTTCTTCATCGATAACCAATAATCCTAAATCTTTAAACTCCACCGCTTTACTCAATAACAACTGCGTCCCCACCACTATATCCAATTCCCCCGTTTTCAAGCGCTGGACGATATCTTTTTTCTCGGAATTGGTGCGAAAACGATTTAATAAACCCACATTAATGGGATAGGGAGCAAAACGTTCTTTCAGGGTGTGATAATGTTGTTGGGTTAAAATCGTTGTTGGTGCTAATAAAGCCACCTGTTTATGACCCGTGGTGACAGCTTTAAAAATAGCACGAATGGCCACTTCTGTCTTACCAAAACCCACATCCCCACAGACTAAACGATCCATCGGGCGATCGCTTTCTAAATCCCGTTTCACATCCTGTATCGCTTTCAGTTGATCGGCAGTGGGTTGGTAGGGAAAAGAATCCTCTAACTCCCGCTGCCAGGGATTATCCATCGGATAGGCAAAACCCGATTTTTGGGCGCGTTGGGCGTAAATATTGATTAAATCAACCGCTAACTTCTTAACCGACTTCCTGACGCGGGCTTTCGTCGCTTCCCACGCTTTGCCAGAGATTTTATGTAATTCAGGCTCTTGACTACCTGTATGACGATAACGGGAGAGATTATCAACAGAATCGGCAGGAACCCGCAATAATCCATCGGCATACTTAATAACTAGATAATCTCGACCTTGCACTACTCCGCTAATTGTGCTTTCCTGCTTTTCTAGTTTGATAAACTGTCCGATGCCATGGTGTTTATGTACTACAAAATCGAGGGGACGGAGTTTGTTCACGTCCACCTGTACCGAGGCTGCTTGCCGACGTTTGCGGACGTAACCAGCAGTATTTAGAAGATGTTGTCCGAAGAACTCTCGATCAGTAACGACGACTATGCGATAGGTGGGTAGGATAAAACCTTCTAATTCAGCTAATCCTGAGTATTTTAGGGCTGTAGCGGTGTTTTGAATGATTAATCGCTCGATCGCCCCAAAATCAAGGGGATTGGGGATAAATTGGGCCGGACAGTCGTGTTCCTGTAATAACGAGACTGTGCGGGAGGGTTGGGCAGATATTAACCATGTAGCGTACTTATTTACTTTAATACCGCTATAAATCTCTCTTTTTCCCCGTAAAATTTCCGCTAGTTTGGCGAATTGCCCCGGATTGGTGGGAATCGGACGACTGGAGAGATTAAGGCTATTTTCGGACAGGTGATCGTCTATTTCCGAGAGGTAGAGATGGGGAAATTTGACCGATATTTGCAGAGATTCGCCAAAAGAACGGTGAATTTTCGGTAAAGCTGGTTCTATCTCTTGCCAGCGTTCCCCAATATATTCTATCCAGCGATCGCTTCTAGCTTGACAGCTTTCCAGTTCATCAAAGGCAATAAGAGTATTTTCGGGGAGATAATCCAATAAAGAGGCAGGTTGAGGGAAGGACAAGCCTAAAAATCGCTCAATTCCCTCTGGATAAATGCCATTAGCCAATTTTTCTCGATCTTCGGACCCCAGATAATCGGCCACTGTGGGGGGAAGAGAAGGGGCAATCATCGCTGCGAAGCTAGTGGGAGTAAGAAGCAGATTGGGGATAGAATCCAGGGATCTTTGGGTGGCAGGGTCAAATTCTCGCAATTTTTCCAATTCATCGCCAAAAAATTCTAACCTGACCGGCAATTCTGCCGAAACTGGGAAAATATCAACGATATCGCCGCGACGACTCCATTGTCCTTCGGTTTCTACCAGTGAAACCCTTTCATATCCTAATCTAGCTAGGGTTAGATCGAGGTTTTTGGCTTCTATAACCCTTCCTACCTCAAAATTATCGCTATATTTCTCGAAAACCTCTCTAGGGGGTAAATGGGGCTGCAGGGCCTTTTCGGTGGTAACGATCGCCATTCCAGCCTCTTGATGACTGATTGTCGATAATACCTGCATCTGTCCCCAAATCATCTCGGATTCCCGATTAAATGTCTCGTAGGGGCAAGCTTCCGAGGTGGGATAAAAGAAAACACCTTTCCACGTCATCGCTTCTAATTGTGCCGCCCAACGTGCCGCTTCTTCCAGATTGGCACAGATAATTAAAAGATTTTTTCCTTGACAACGGGCGAAAGCTGTGCTTATTAATCCTTTCGGTAAGCGGGCAAGGCCGGTTAGGGTTAAATTGCCGTTTTTCTCCAGTTTTTGGATAAGTTCGGCAGTTAATGGCGATTTTTCAATGTTGCGAATAACGGAGGCAAAAGTCATTTTTTAGTGATCGGCGCTCGGTTTTTGGTTAGGGTTTGCGGCAAAAAGTTTTTTGTGGGGACAGGGTGTGGGGTGTGGGGTGTGGGGTGTAGGGTGTGGGGTGTGGGGTGTGGGGTGTAGGGTGTGGGGTGTAGGGTTTTACCCATTTTCAGGCGGTCAATTACCTAATTTTCAGGGAAAAAGTCCCGGAATTTTCCCCCCTATCACTCCCAGATACGGTACTTTTTGATTTCGCAAAAAGTCTAAAAGTATTACCCAACACGGTTTTTAGATTTATTCAGCAAGCTCTAGTTAAGCTCTACTGAATTTTTTATACTGCCTCTTGGGATTTTTAGTACAAATGCTCAGGCTTCCTCTCCCTGCTCCGGCACAGTCTTAGCAAGTATCAGTTATCAGTTCACCCACTACTTTTTGGGGTTAATTTTTTTGGGCTTTATTTGACCTGACCAGAGGGGGGTCGCAGGCGCAGGGATTTTCCATTATCTATATAATATCATGTCAAGCGTTGGTTGGCAAGAAAAAATTTTTTAATTGCCAGCAAAAGATCGATGGCAGAAAAACCAGTGCATCTATACCACAATATTTTCAGAATGATAACGATTCTCACCGACTGTGATAGGATCAGAATCATAATCAGACTCAGTTAATCCGATGGGTAAAAATTTCCAGTTAACAGCGATCGCTTTAACAATGACTATAGCCAGCTTAACAGCTTGTAGTGGTCCCTCGGTCAAGGAAGAGGAAGCAAAGACACCCTTACAGGTGACAGTCAGTATCGTACCGCAGGAATATTTCGTCAAACGCATCGGCGGTGATAGAGTCAGTGTTAATGCCATGATTCAACCCGGGACAGATCCCCACACCTATGAACCAAAACCCGAACAATTAAAAACCACAGCCCGATCGCAAGCCTACTTTAAAATCGGTGTATCCTTAGAAGATGCCTGGAAAGATCGCTTAAACAGTGTTAACCAGCAGATGTTAATCGTCGATACCAGTCAAGGAGTAGATAAAATCCCTTTGACAGCAGAACATGATCACGATCATGACCATGATCATAATCACGATCATGATCACGCCAAGGCAAAAACAGAGCAAGCTGGAAAAAACACCCTAGATCCCCATATTTGGTTATCACCAAAACGAGTCAAAGCACAGGCAAAGACTATTTATCAAACCCTAGCACAACTCGATCCCGGTCAGGAAGCTATCTATCGGGCTAACTTTGAAAAATTCAGTCAGGAATTAGACGCATTAGATCAAGAAATTCGGCAAAACTTGGCAGGGATTAAAAACAAAAAATTTATGGTATTTCATCCCGAATGGGGCTATTTTGCCCAAGATTACGGTTTAGAGATGATTGCGATCGAAATCGACGGTAATGAACCCAGTGCTGCCCAGTTAGGTCAACTAATCAAACAGGCAAAAAAAGAGAATATAAAAGTTATTTTTGCTCAACCAGAATTTAGCCAAAAAAGTGCCGAAACCATTGCTAGGGAAATTGGGGGACAGGTAATCCCTATCAGTGCCTTTGCTCAAAATTGGAGTGAAAACCTGCGACAAGTTTCCCAAAAAATGGCCACAGTTTTAAATCAGTAATTGCTTGTATATGTCAACGATCATTACCATTAATAATCTCTGGGCCGGCTACGAACAGGAACCCATCCTCGAAGATATTAATTTAACCATTGAAGAATTAGATTTCCTGGGAATTATCGGCCCGAATGGAGGAGGAAAAACTACCCTCCTTAAGGTTTTACTGGGATTAATTAAACCTTGGCGGGGAGAAGTCAGTATTTTGGGGCAAAGTGTCCAAAAAGGTCGGGAATTAGTCGGTTATGTGCCGCAGTTTGTCGAATGCGATCGCTCATTTCCCATCACTGTGGGGGAGGTGGTGAAAATGGGGAGATTGAGCAGCAAAAAACTCTGGCAAGGCTATAGTAAAAAAGATGAGTTAAGGGTAGATAAAGCTTTAGATAGTGTGGGAATGTTAGCGTTGAAAAAAAGGTCGATTGCCGAACTTTCGGGAGGACAGCGCCAACGGGTTTATATCGCTCGCGCTTTAGCAGTAGAACCCCGTCTCTTGATTTTAGATGAACCCACTGCTAGTGTCGATCCCCAAATGCGTGCTAGTATTTTTTCCCTGTTGCAAGAATTGAATGAGTGGATGACTATTTTAATTATTTCCCATGATCTGGGAACCCTATCTACCTATGTTAAATCGATCGGTTGTCTCAATCGTCGTCTCTATTATCACGGCCAAAAATCTCTCACTACCGCTATGTTAGAACAAGTGTATTGTTAAAAGGTTTCTCCTTTCAAGAATAGTCCTAATAACGCAAGATTCAACGATATTTGTCAACTGCTAGAATTAGAAGGGTTTTCCCTTGATCGAATTACAGGTAGCCATCACATTTTTAAAAGAAATGATATTATTTTGATCATACCTGTTCATAATAAAAAAGTAAAATCTGTTTATATTCGTCGAGTCCTTGAAATTATCGGAGACAACTAAAGATGAATTATCCAATTATTATTTATCCCTGTGAAGAAGGCGGTTTTGTCGCTGAAATTCCGGCACTATCTGGCTGTTTGGCTCAGGGTGAAACCTTAGAAGAAACCCTACAAGAATTACTGATGGTAAAAGATTTATGGTTAGAAACAGCCCAAAAATATAATCAAAAACTTCCCAACTTAGAAACAGAGATAGCGAAAATCAAAGCATTAAGCACTGTATAGAGCATTTTTGGGGGAATTGTGATCGCTAATTGCCGTCTTGACTTAAAAAATAGTTACTTAACGCGCTTTTTTGCTTTTAATCATGACGAATTTGTAATCATTCTGCGTTACGCTAACACATCCTCGCGTGCTACTATTCTGGTCAGTGATTCTTTACAGTAACCAGACGCGATCGATGATTCAGACGGATCAACAGTGCGATCGCTGATCTTGTAGGTTGGGTTGAGGTAACGAAACCCAACATTGCCTTTATTTCTTACCTTAATTTTTTCGGTTTCACTTCGTTCAAACCAACCTACATTTTATTCCATACCGATATTAGTGACTAAACCCAACATTGCCTTTATTTCTTACCTTAATTTTTTGGGTTTCACTTCGTTCAATCCAACCTACAGTGCGATTATTTGCTTTATAATTTTTGCTAAATCCAGGCTCTTCGGGACTTGGTATGGTTCGATAGGGGGGCATAAATCGACTCAATCCTTATCTGGCAAGAGATTTAATTGATTAGTTCGCTCCATATCGCCAACAATTGACAAAAATTGCGGCAATGTCTGTCTCTATAAAGGTTTCATTCCTTATAACCCCGTCCATTGCATAAGACAAACCGAAGAACCCGAAATCCTCGTGAACTTTATTTTAAGTCACCATGCCGAAGAAAAAATTATTCAACGCCAAATCTCTTTAAAAATATTGCAGGACATCCTTAATAATCCTGAGCAAATTTTAGAAGAAGATGGACTCAAAGTTTATCAAGGTACGTTTGTCGCCATTAACAATAAAACTTATCTTCTGAGAATTTACATTAATGACTTAGTTGAGCCTCAAAAAATTGTTACACTATATGTTACCAGTAAACTTAGAAAATATAGGCAGCTATCAAATGAAAGCTAAATATGATGCTGAAGTTGACGTTTTAACAATTACCTGGCATGACACACCCGTAGAAGAAAGTGAGGCAATCAGTCCGGGGGTTATTCTTGACTATGATCAAGCAGGTAATGTAATCGGGATTGAAATTCTTAATGCTTCTCGAAAAATCGAGAATTTTTCTCCGAATGTGCAGGTAGCTATTTCTTCTCGATAAAGGTGATCGCTGATCTTGTAAGTTGGGTTGAGGTGACGAAACCCAACATTGCCCTTATTTCTTACCTGAATTTTTTGGGTTTCACTTCCACATTTTATTCCATACCAATATCACTATCAAAGATCAGCTTTTCTGAAGCTCCTCACATCTGATCATAAATTCCTTCTTCAACATAACGGTGAAAACTGGAATATTGCCAATCTTTCGGAGCGTTTACTAATCCATGATGCACGGTATTCGAGATGATTAACAAAATCTCAATAAAAAACCCTTGACAAATCCCCGCCCTTGACAGATACTTATATATATAATGGGAATCCGTGCCTGCCTGCGAACCCTCTTTTTTTAGGTTAGATAAGCGTCAAAAAAATAAAAACCTAATACCTGACCAGCACTAAACAGGATAGGGTATGACAACTAAAGACTTATACGAACAAGACTATCCTGCTTGGTTAGAAGAAACGGCCAAACAACTGCGACAAAGACAGACAGATGTATTAGATTGGGAACATCTCGGAGAAGAAATCGAAGCGCTGGGGAATGAACAGAGACATAAAGTAGATAGTTATCTCCTACAATTGCTCATTCATCTGCTCCTCTACCAATACTGGCCGGAGGAACGAGAAAGATGTGCGCGGGGATGGCAGGACGAAATCGGTAACTTTCGGGTGGAATTAGAACTTTTATTGGAGTCGAAAACCCTTTATAACTATTTTTTAACCAGAATCGCCGTTATTTACCCCAAAGCAGTGAAGCGAGTCCGACAAAAAAGCCAATTACCGGCCGCTATCTTTGCCGAAAGCTGCCCCTATAGTCCCGAACAAATCCTCGATTCCGATTTTCTCCCCTAAAATTCTGGCAGATTTTTTCAAAAAAACCCTTGACAAATCCCCGCCCTTGACAGATACTTATATATAGAATGGGAATCCGTGCCTGCCTGCGAACCCTCTTTTTTCAGGTCAAATAAGCTTCAAAAAAATAAAAACCCGATACCTGACCAATACCAAAGACTTATAAGAACAAGACTATCTTGCTTGGTTAGAAGAAACGGCCCAACAACTGCGACAAAGACGGACAGATGTATTAGATTGGGGAACCAACAGAGACATAAAGTAGATAGTTATCCCCTGCAATTACTCATTCATCTGCTTCTCTACCAATACCGGCCAATGTCTTCCCCACCGGCCAAATTCTGGTAGATTTTTTCAAAAAAATCCTTGACAAATCCCCGCACTTGACAGATACTTATATATATAATGGGAATCCGTGCCTGCCTGCAAACCCTCTTTTTTCAGGTCAAATAAGCGTCAAAAAAATAAAAACCTGATAACCGGTCCCTAACTACCTATAAGCTTTTCACCCAATCACTAATCAACTGGTTAACCTCTGTGGGAATTTCATCGTGGGGACAATGACCGGCAGTTAGATAATATTCTGTCAGAGAAGGATAGTATTGACGGAATTTGGATCCGCGTTCCCTAGTATTCATCCAAGGATCCCCCTCACCCCATAACATCAACAGGGGACAACTTAACTTTTGCAGGAGAATATCCACGTTTTCCCCCCGGGGAGATTTAAACACAGAAGCAAAAACTTTGGCTGCTCCCGCATCCAGGGAAGGACGACGGATATCTTCTATTAACTGCTCAGTAATGGCACTGCGATCGAGATATACTTTCTCTAGGGTTTTGCGGATAGTTTTGGGTTGACGGGTATAGAGAAATAAGAGATAACTAGCCCAGGGTTGCAGCAAGACTGATCGCAGTAATTTTTGTGCTAAATTAGGCTGACGATTGCTTTCTGTATCGCTAAAGGGACCGGCACTATTGAGGAGAATTAATCCCCGAACATTCTCGGAATGATTAGCAGCCACACAGAGAGAAGCGTAACCCCCCAGAGAATTACCCGCTAAAACCGTCGGTTGGCCCACAACTTCCTTGATAAAATCGTTTAATTGTTGCTGCCAAAGATTGCCACTATAGACAATATCCGGTTTAGCTGATCTACCAAATCCTAACAGATCGATCGCCCATACCTCCCATTCTGAGGCTAAACCTTGCACATTTTTTCGCCAATGGTCGGTGGAAGCGCCAAAACCGTGGACTAATAGTAACGGGGGTTTTCCCGTGACTCTAGTACCCGCTTGCACATAGTGTATCGAATGTCCTTGCCATTGCCAATTTTGCTTTATCGTCAGGGCAGCTGTATTCATCGGCTGTTTTGTTAAGTAATGTGAATAATTCTTAGTCTAACCGATTGGGAAACTGGAGACAAAGCTAGAGATTTTTGGCCAAACCCCTTGACTGAAAAGGGAACTTGACATATACTTATATATATAATGGGAATCCGTGCCTGCCTGCGAACCCTTCATTTTTGGGCAAATAACCCTAAAAAACACTCTCAAAAAAAATCTTGAGCAGGATTAATCTGCCGGTATGGGTGGCTAACCCCAGAGAATTACTCCTGAATCATCGGGACAGTTTTTTGCTAATTCTGATATAACAGCTATGAAGATTTTGACGATTTTACAGGCATTAATCGACAAAAATCCCTTAACTGAGGCGGATATAGAAGATTTACTAGAGATCGAATCCTTAAATTTTCACCAGACTAACCCTCTCATCCTACAGGAAAGGGCGGAACTATTAACGATTCTCTGGCCGCGAGTCTGGCAAAAATGTCAGGAGTTAGGGATAAATCAGCCAAATCAGATTTTGATCAGCTGTTGGCGCTTTTGGATTCCTTGGGCGCTAGAGCTACGCAGCCACGCAAAACCGTTGATTCAAGGCATTTTGGCTCCCCAAGGCACGGGAAAGACCACCTTAACATCCATAATGTCGATTATTTTAGCCTATTTTGATTTAAAAGTAAATAATCTCTCTTTAGATGATATTTATAAGACCTATAATGAGCGAATAAAATTGCGTCAAAAGGATGAAAGATTGCGCTGGCGTGGTCCACCGGGTACTCATGATATAGCATTAGGAATTAAAGTTTTAGAACAGGTTTGTCAGCAAGAAAGTCCGATTTTAATCCCACGTTTTGACAAGTCCCTGCATCGAGGACAAGGGGATAGAATTGCAGCGGAACAAGTGGAACGAGTTGATATTCTTTTTTTCGAGGGTTGGTTTGTGGGCATGAATCCAGTAGAAGAAACAGTCTTTGATCATGCCCCCGATCCGATTAATAGCGAAGAAGACCGACAATTCGCCAGGGATAATAATCAAAGATTGCGAGAATATCTACCCCTGTGGTCAAAAATCGATCGCTTACTGATTCTTTATCCCCTTGACTACCGTTACAGTTTACAATGGCGACAGGCGGCCGAAGCAAAAGGAGGTATGAACCCATCAGAAATCGAGGAATTTGTCAAGTATTTTTGGAAAAGTTTACATCCGCAATTATTTCTCCCACCCCTGCTCAAACAAGCAGAGCTAGTGGTAGAAATTAATCAGGATCATAGTCTGGGAAAAATCAGTTATCAGTGAGCAGTAGGCAAAAGGCAAGAGGCAAGAGGCAAAAGAAAGAATCTGGCAATTCTCCTACCCAAAAAGAAGGTTAGAAACTAAGTCCATAAAATCTTCTAGCTTAACAAATTAGGTTTTAGATTCCGTCGAGTTAAAAGAAAGCTCCGAACTTGTCACTTAACACTATTGACTGAAAACTCCCATCTGATAACTGATAACTGATAACTGATAAAGCTTATGATTGAAGTCGAACATCTGAGTAAAATTTATGGTTCTACCACGGCAATTAGTGACGTGGATTTTACGGTAGAAAAAGGAGAAATACTCGGTTTCTTGGGACCGAATGGAGCGGGAAAAACCACAACTATGAGGATTTTATCCGGTTATATTCCTGCCACAACAGGAACAGCAAGGATAGCAGGATACGATGTGCATCAACAATCCTTAGAAGTGCGTCGTCGCATTGGTTATCTTCCTGAAAATCCCCCCTTGTATCCAGAGATGACCGTGGAAAGTTTTCTTGATTTTGTGGCACGGATTAAAGGCATCTCATCGGGGGATAGAAAAGCGCGGGTAGATTTAGTGTTAGGCAAATGTCAGTTACTAGAAAAAAGAAAAGTTATTATCCGCAAGTTATCCAAGGGTTATAAACAGCGTGTGGGAATTGCCCAAGCGATCATACACGATCCACCGGTAATTATTTTAGATGAACCGACAGTAGGATTGGATCCGAAACAGATTATCGAGGTAAGAAATCTGATTAAAAGTTTAGCGGGAGAACATACAATTATTCTCTCCACTCATATTTTGCCAGAAGTGAGTATTACCTGCGATCGAGCGACAATTATTAATCGGGGTCGCATCGTGGCCAATAATATTACTACCGCCCCCCCTGCCAGTTCCAGTTATGAAATTGAGATCGAGGGTGATAGGGATTCCCTGCTAGAAATCCTTCAACAACTGCCGCAAGTCGAACAAGCAGCAAAAGTCGGCGATAACCTGCTTAAAATTGTTGGTCAAGCGGGAACAAACCTAGGGGCAGAACTTGCTAGAATAGTTGTCAACAATGGTTATAACCTATTAGAAATGCGTCGCACGCGTAAAACCCTAGAAGACATCTTTCTGGAAGTAATCGGCAGCGGGGAAAGTAATCACCAAGAGGAGAGGCATGATCAATAATATCTGGGCGATTTTTCGCAAGGAATTTCAAAGCTATTTTACCGCCGCCAATGCCTATATAATTATGGGCATATTTTGGTTAGTAGCGGGATTTTTCTTTAACTCCCTTCTCTACGGCATTATTCTCGATGTTAGTATCCAGGAACAATCGGGATTTCTGGTAGCCAGAGATACGGTATCTGAATTTATGACCACTTTCATCGGCATTATTTTATCCTCTTTATTGTTGGTAATTTTGCCGGCCCTGTCTATGGGATTATACGCAGAGGAAAAAAAACAGGGAACCCTAGAACTTTTAGCCACTTCTCCCCTGACTAATTGGAGTATAGCCATCGGTAAATTATTGGGAGTGCTGGCCTTTTTTACCGTGATGATTACCCCCCTCTGGATTTACGAAATAGTGGTTTTTAGTAGCGCAGTTCCCCCGGTGAATATAGCCAGTATTTTACTAGCTCATCTAGGATTAATTTTACTGGCAGCGGCCATCCTAGCCATCGGAATGTTTATTTCTTCCCTCACCAATAGTTCTATCCTGGCTTACATCATCACCTTTATCACCATCTTATTTATCTGGATACTGGATGTCATTGCTAACAATGCCGAAACCTTCTTTCGAGATCGCATCGGAGGAGAAGTGGGAGAACAGATCGGATTTTTCCTGAAAGAATTACTCTCCCATCTATCTTTGTATCAACCCTTTAACAATTTCGTGCGGGGAATTTTTGACAGTAGTAGTTTAGTCATCCTCCTCAGTTATATTCTGCTGGGAATCTTCCTAACTACTCAATCGATCGAAGCGGACCGTTATCAAAGAAACTAACTATGAGATCCTGGCAAAAATACGGTAAATTTCTCTATATACCCGCCCTCTTTCTGGCTAGTGCCGGCTTAACCGTGGGGTTAATCTCCGGTCAATGGTCATCCCTCTCTCTGGGGTTATTAATTGCCGGGGCTATTCTGTTTCTAGGGTGGCTGTTGTTATTAGTAATCACTTCCAAAGACTTTTGGCAAAAAAGAAGTACCCGCACCGGCACTCAAACCCTCATTACTACTATTATTGTCCTCGGTGTTATCGGTTTAATTAACTTTCTTGCCCTCCGTTATCCCTATCGAGTTGATTTAACCGAAAACCAAATCTTTAGTTTATCCCCCCAAACCGAAAGACTATTAACCAATCTGTCAAAACCAGTCAAAGTCTGGATTTTTTCAACCCGGGGAATCAGTGCCAACGAAGAGGAACTTTTAGCCAATTATCAACGCAAAAATCCCCAATTTCAGTACGAGATAGTTAACCCGGAGAAAAAACCCAATATTGTTCAAGAATTTAAAAAACTAGCCGATGATAATCTGTCTAGAGTCTATCTACAGTATGGTGACAAAAAACAACCCCTGAAAACTATTAGTGAAGAGGAAAGTCTCACCGAAGCGAAACTGAGTAACGCCATCGAAACCGCTAAAACCGATCGCACTCTAACCGCTTACTTTCTGCAAGGTCATGGAGAAAATGCCATCAAAGAACCTCAAGGGGGTTTAGGACAAGCAGTCAATAGTTTAGAAGCAAAAGGTTATCAAGTAGAACCACTTAATCTAGTGGAACGTTCCACCATTCCCAATAATGCCGATGTCATTATTATTGCCAGTCCCAAAAGAAAAATATTTCCCCAGGAAGTCACCGCGTTAAAAAACTATCTTGAGCAAGGGGGCAAAATTTTATTACTGATTGACCCCCAAACCGAAACCGGATTAGAACCCTTATTAAGCGCTTGGGGTGTGAAACTAGATAATCGGATTATTATTGATGCTTCCGGTGCCGGGGAAATCATCGGACTAGGACCGGCTAGTCCCATTATTACCAATTACGGCAATCATCCCATTACTCGCGATTTTGCTAACGGTATTTCTATCTTTCCCTTTGCTCGTCCCATCGCTACCGTTCCCATCGAAGGAATTGAAGCCATATCTTTAATGATTACTAATGATAAAATGTGGGCTGAGAGTGATTTAAATGATCAGAATCTCCAGTTTAACCCCGAAAAAGATTTAGCTGGTCCCTTTGATCTAGGAGTTGCCCTGACGGGAAAAAAAGGTAAATTAATCGTGATTGGTAATGCCAGCTTTGCCAGCGATGGACTGTTTGAACAACAGTTAAACGGAGATATATTTTTAAATTCTGTGCAGTGGTTAGCCAGTGGTGAAACAGCCACCTTATCTATCCGGGCCAAGGAACCAGAAAATAGAAGAATCAATTTAAATCCCCTGCAAGCTAACGCTATTTTTTGGATAGCGATGGTAGTGATGCCTTTAGTAGGATTTACCCTAGCTGGATTGACTTGGTGGCAACGTCGTTAATCGAGTTAGAATCTAGAAAAATCATCTCTCTTATTCCCCCTAACTGCCATGACCACAACCCAAACCATCCCCCAATTGTTGACTTTTGATGACTATATTAATCAATATCCCGATGATGGACAACAATACGAATTAATCGCAGGAAAATTATTGCCCATGATGCGAACGCTCGGAAAACACGAAGAAATTGGCGGATTTGTTTCTGGAACCCTATTCTTAGAGATAAATCGGCAGCAATTGCCCTATTTTATCCCCAATACTGCGGCAGTAAAACCCCTTCGCCCCCATACAGGTTATCTACCCGATATTATTGTCTTAGACAGAGAAAATCTAGTTAACGATCCCTATTGGGAAACCGCTTCCTCAATTTCTCTGGCAACATCAGCTAAATTAATTATTGAAATTGTCAGTTCCAATTGGCGAGATCATTATCTGAAAAAATTCGACGACTACGAACAATTAGGAATTGCCGAATATTGGATTATCGATTATTTAGCCAAAGGTTCGGCCCGATATATCGGCAGCCCCAAAGAACCCACCATTTCTATCTATCAATTAATCGATGGAGAATATCAAGGTAATTTATTTAAACAGGATCAACGTCTTATTTCAGGGGTTTTTCCAGAGTTAAACCTCACTGCTAATCAAATTTTTGGCGTTGTCAGATCAGAATAGGAAAGATGCAATGCAATCCTTGCTATCAAAGTAATTTCAGTTCCAAGCTGATTCGGAACATCTTTCAATTTGACAACGCCCTAGAATCAAGCTCACCTTTGCTCAAGCGAGTCCCTTTGCTAAGATGACTTGAACCACACCCAAGAGGCCTAAACCTAGTAAAGCAAGAAGAGAAGAAGGTTCAGGAACGCTAGTATAGTAGAAAGCATTCGCCTGCATTGTATTAATGGTTGAATTGCGGGTAATTAACTGAGAAAGGGTGGTTTCGGCAATATTCGGGTCAAGTAACTGTAAATCGTTTAAATCATGGAGATAGAAAAAGCGATCTCCGTCCCTGAGTCGAGTAAACTGATCGGCAATGATATATCTAAAGGTTTCCCCTAGTAAGGCATTGGTAGAAACAGGCATCTCTGCTAATCCTCCCACCCATAAATCTATATCCTCTACTGAGGCATAAATGGCAGATAAACGGGCAATAATCTCAGGATCGGGGTTAATCTCTGCAAAACTGCGATAAGGGGTTAATCCTAACGCGGAACGTACCTGATTTAATGTACCAATCCCCACTTCTCTGCCTCTGGCAATATTCACCGCCGCTAAATCACTTCCACCACTTGGCGCTGTAAAGAGAAAATTTCTGACCGAATCCACGATAAAAGGGTCAAAAGCTTGGGATTTCTGCGAAGCTAAACCGATGAGGAGGGAATCTACCCCCCGCTCGATCACGTCTTGGGTGTTGAAAAAGGCATCGGCTAGGAGAATACTGTCTAAAATTTGGTGGTTTTCGTCTGTCCGCAGGAGAGAGGGAGAGAGGGTGGTATGACCAAAACGAAAGGCCGCATTGGCAAATTCATTGCTAATTCCCGCATTTACCGTCGGATTATAGCCCAGATAGGGAGATAAGCCATCTGTGCCAATGAGAAGGGGCAAGAATTCCTGATAGGTAATCACTTGAATCTGCGCCCCTAAAACTTTACGGGCAGATTGATAGAGAAATTCGTCCTCATCTAACCCTGTACCCGTCAAAGCTTGGATTAAGGCACTATCTCCCCCATCGAGGCGGGTTTTTAACTCAGTGGCGAGGCGATTGTGTTCCCTGAGTAAGAGGGTATGGACTGCCATTAAGCCTATTTGCTCATTGGGACGGGGATCTCCCCCGGCAAACAAGCGATCGTCAGGCAGCCCTAGAGGATTCGCCGCCGGTACATTCGCTTGGGTTTTCAAGGGTAATAATTCCTCGCCGTTGAGGATCTGACTTTTCAGTTTCCCTCCGCTAAAAGTACGCAATTCATCAGCCACCGCTTGAGATGAACCGTACACTTGAGAACCATCGATATAAGAGGTTAAAAGGTTAATCTGTTGGCGAGGATTGCCGATTCCCGTCCCGGTTCCCGCTAAGGCTTCATTCCGGGTAAAAGGAATCCCTACCGGTGAATACAGAGGATCGGGCAATCCCGTGGCGATATCTATGGGATTGATGGGAATATTACTGGCAGGTGTTCCCTTGGCGGGTTCATTGAGATCCAGATCGTGATCGATGACTTGTCCCCATTGAAATAACCAATCACTCAAATGCAGGGGACTCGGTAGGGAACGATTATCTTGACGGACAACAGTGTTACTAATATCTCTGGGGTTGGGAAGGGGCGCGATCCCATCACTGGCAAGGGAACGGGGGGAATTATAACCATCTTGATAGGTGGATGGGGTAAGGCGTAATAAAGGGGTTTTGGCTGCCCCCCAAGTGGGATTACTCAGGTTATTGCCTGAACCATCAGCAGAACGAAAGGTTAAGGCAGAGGCGGACGTAAGGGGTAAAATCTCGGCGAAAAGCAGACTGAGGCTAACCATTGAGCCAGTTAAAAGGGTTTTAGAGAAATTCATAACAATCGATAAATATAAAAATCTCGATCGAGGGTGAATATTTGTCCTTAGTTTTATCTTAGCATAGCAAGGAAAGTGGGCAAAAAACTAAACCCCATCAACTAAGGGAATAAGTATCCAAAAATTCTAATACAGTGATGATTTTAATGTTTCTAAATGGGTTCAAGACTAACAAATCTTCATCCCCTGTAATAAGAGATTCAGCATGACCACTAATCGCTAACTCTAGATATTTATTATCCTTGGAATCTCGACATTCATTGATAGATTCTGACGGTTGCACTAATAAAGATGCTTCTACTAATGTTTCTAATAGCTCTTGGCGAATTGATTTAGCTAAATAGCGGTCAAATTTAGAACGAGATAAAACGTCACTAAGTTCATCAATAACTGTCTCAGACAGGATAATTATGCCCTGATTCTTGGCCATTTCTAACGCCAAACGAGGTGAACTGTTTTTAAATAAAAAAGCACTAACAATTACATTAGCATCAAAAACAAATCGGGGTTTATTCATCTTGTTCTAAGATAGACGCTAAAATGTCTGGAGTTAATCCGTTAGCTTCTGCTTCATCACTAGCTTGATCCATAATTGTTGATAACCTCGCCCCTGCTTTTTGACGATATTTTTCTAATTCTAATTGAATAGTTGCAGTTATTTTATTTTCTAGGTTTGCTCTGTCATTGGGGTTAATTTTAGCGTAATATCTAGCAATTTCTAAAGGAACTTGAATAGTGATTTCTGTCTTGCTATTCATGGTAATTGATTGTTTTTTTACTTTTGACAGACTTCTATTGTAGCACAAAATCACAAGACTCATTGAATTTGACGATATTGATGTAAAAGTTGCCATTGGATCACAAAAATCAATGAATAGAAACACGGACTAAAAATAACCCCCCTCAACTGACTGAATGAAGGGGCATTTATGGTATTTTTGGTAGGCAATTTAGCCTACTTTTGTGGTTTCCTTTTCTGAGGATTTGGAGGGTTTTAGTTTACGCTTGAGGGTTGAGGCTGCGCCGAGAGTCCCAATAGCTAAAAGACCTATCACAGAACTAGGTTCAGGAACCTTCCCATCAACTGAAACTTGACCGGTCGAGAGAGATGAAGTGGTAAGATTGTTAGACGATGCTAGTATATTGCTATAGAATGAAAGAAAACTTGAGTTTCCATTCTCGGTATAAGTTTGTAAACTACTGAGATAGGGAGAATTAATAAAATTATTCACACTAATGTTCGCAAGATCATACTGAAGCTCGCTATCAAATTGTGGTTCAGCACCTCCACCTTTAAATAAAAAACCATTTACTAAACCAGCTGTTAATACAGGAACATCACTCACTAAATATTCAATTATTGTGTTAGCTAAAGACCATCCTTGTGAGGTTTCATTCCCTAACAAAATAGTAGTGCCTATTCTAATAGTAGCACCTTCTAGAGGATCAGCAAGACTTTCAGAACCATCACTCAGTTTTAACGTTGGTGTTACTACCATATCACTAAAGGATAAAGTAGATGTGTTTGAGTCAAAAGAGAGTTTGGAATTACCACTTTTATCACCACTCCAATGCGCTCCTCTCTTTTGTTGCATGGGCATAGGCATTATTTCAGTAACCGGCGCTTGGGCTGTTACACCTGTAATTGTCCAACTTGGTCTGCCAGGAGGCACAGGAGAAGTCTGAATTATTCCATATTCTGTTACACCACCTATACCAGCTGGTGGTTTAGGTGGATCATAAAAAGTGAAGATTTGATTATAATCTGGTTTAAATTGGATTCCTGGTATATATATTGCAAATGATTTCAATTTTTTCATATCTGCAGGATCAAAAAACATAACACTACTTGATACCACTGAATAGGACTCACTGGGATGGGAACTCGCTGGATTACCATCACCTGAGAAACCCCCGTACACAACTTCCCCATTTTGAAACTCCATTCCCTTATATCGCAATGTAATTGTTGATCCATTCGAACTGTTGAGGGGGGGACGAGGATCACGCGTTTGCCAACTAAAATTATATGTTTTTTTAGTTACTGTCATATTTACGCCTAACGCTAATTCAGTATTAACTAATGCGGCAGCGATTGTTATCAAGAATACGGAGAACTTAAACATGAGAATCACCAAAAAAAACTAAACGAGTAGAGACATCAGAAAAGCGTCAGCTTTTGCAGGCTGGGTTAGGTTAAGTGCGATCGCTCTCCCTCGCAGTCAGGTCAAACAACAGCATAATCCAACTCCAATGGGAGATAGCAGAAGCATACACACTCCCCCCCACAACTGTATCAAAAGCTACAATTTAATAAATCCTTACATTCCTCTCCCTAGCTTAGGGATTGACAGGGGAAGGAGTCTCAGGTGTTTTCCCCTGTTTTACCCCTTCTCAAGCGACCTATTGCCTTCCGTGAGGGATTTTGGTGTGGTATGTCGGATTTGCTGCTTAATTATTGGGAATTAATGAAATCTTGAGGATGAACGATGGTAATATTGGGAATAGGGATAAAGTCATCAGGATTAAAGGTTAATAA
>NZ_JADBUN010000260.1:0-8842 GCF_020245625.1 Microcystis sp. M049S2
AAACAGCACTTTTTCTCGGTCAATGATTAGGATAAGTTATAACTTAAAAATTAATCAACAACTAAAGCTTATGCTTGTAGCTAAGTGAAATCATTGATTAAGAGACCTGTACTTTTCAATGACTTTTTCAGCAAGCCCTAGCTAGTTTATAGGAGAGTGGGAAGCTTTTTTTCAGTGATCAGTGAACTGATAACTGATACAGCCTTTCCGATCAAGATGAAGTATAACCGAATGTGGTATTGACGACCGGCGACCGACTCCTGACTGCACGAAAAACTTTTTCGGTAAACCCGAAATAATCAAAGGGTGAGCATTGCCCACCCTTGCTAATTAAGCAGTTACTACCGGAGAAGCTAACCGTTTAAAGGTCAATCTTTCATCGGCCACATCGACAAAAATCGTGTCTCCCCCTTTGAATTCACCGCGCAGAATTGCCTTAGCGATCGGAGTTTCCACATATCTTTGTACTGCCCGTTTTAGGGGTCGCGCACCGTACACTGGATCATAACCAATTTCTGCTAGATAATCGAGGGCAATATCGGCAAATTTCAGGGCTAATTTTTGTTCGATCAAGCGGTCGCTGAGATTGGCTAACTGTAGTTTGACAATCGAGCGCAGTTGCGCTTTTTGTAAACTATGGAAAATAATCGTTTCATCGATACGATTGAGGAATTCGGGACGGAAACTATTCCGCATTGCTTCCATCACTCGTGCCTGCATTTCTTCGTAACGAGACTCATCACCAGCCACGTCTAAAATGTATTGAGAACCGATATTACTGGTCATAATAATGATGGTATTTTTGAAATCAACCAGATGACCTTGAGAGTCGGTTAAGCGCCCATCGTCAAGGATTTGTAACATAACGTTAAAAACGTCGGGATGGGCTTTTTCAATCTCATCAAAGAGGATGACAGAGTAGGGACGACGCCGGATTGCCTCGGTTAATTGTCCTCCTTCATCGTAGCCGACGTATCCCGGAGGCGCACCCATGAGACGGGAAACGCTGTGTTTTTCCATGTATTCCGACATATCGATGCGAACTAGAGCCTCTTCCGTGTCAAAGAGATTGCGTGCTAAAGCTTTCGCCAATTCTGTCTTACCAACCCCCGTCGGACCGAGGAAAATAAAGCTGGCCGTGGGACGGTTGGGATCCGATAAACCGGCGCGGGAACGTTGAATCGCTTCGGCCACGGCTGTCACCGCTTCCTCTTGACCGATGACACTTTCGTGTAATTCGTCTTCCAGATTGAGGAGTTTTTCTTTTTCCGATTCGATTAATTTGTTGAGAGGAATTCCCGTCCATTTCGAGATAATTTCGGCGATATCCGATTCGAGAACTTCTTCTCTTAATAAACTTTTGCCGGTGGTTTGTTTGTCGGCCAATTGAGTTTCTAGGGCGGACATTTGCCGCTGCAGATCGGTTAATTTTCCGAACTTTAATTCGGCGGCGCGATTATAATCATAATCTCGTTCGGCCTGTTGAATTTCCAGATTAACTTGTTCGATCGCTTCTTTAACCCCACGAACTTTATCGATAATCTCTTTTTCTCCTTGCCATTGGGCATTTAATCCCGATTGTTCTTCCTTGAGGTTAGCCAGTTCTTTTTCTAACTTTTCTAACCGTTCTCGCGAAGCTGGATCGTACTCCCGTTGTAGAGAAAGTCTTTCCATTTCTAACTGGAGAATTTTGCGATCAATTTCATCGAGTTCTTCCGGTTTAGAGGTGATTTCCATCTTCAATTTGGCCGCCGCTTCATCAACTAAATCAATGGCCTTATCGGGCAAAAAGCGATCGCTAATATAACGATTAGAAAGCAGTGCCGCCGCTACTAAAGCATTATCGGCAATTTTCACCCCATGATGCACCTCATAACGTTCTTTAAGACCGCGAAGAATCGAAATAGTATCGACCACATTTGGTTCATCCACTAAAACCTCTTGGAAGCGTCTTTCTAACGCCGCATCTTTTTCGATATATTTGCGGTATTCATCGAGGGTAGTGGCTCCGATACAACGCAATTCACCCCGGGCTAACATTGGTTTTAATAAATTGCCCGCATCCATTGCCCCTTGAGTGGCTCCCGCACCGACAACGGTATGAATTTCATCAATAAACATGATGATATTGCCTTGGGAATCGGTGACTTCCTTGAGGACAGCTTTTAATCTTTCCTCAAACTCTCCGCGATATTTTGCTCCCGCAATTAAGCCACCCAAATCGAGAGAAATGAGAGTACGATCTAACAGAGATTCTGGCACATCACGGTTAATAATCCGCTGGGCTAATCCTTCGACAATGGCAGTTTTTCCTACTCCCGGTTCCCCGATTAAAACTGGGTTATTTTTAGTTCTGCGAGAGAGAATCTGAATGGTGCGACGGATTTCGTCATCCCGTCCAATTACGGGATCTAATTTACCTTCCCGTGCCAATTGGGTGAGATCCCGTCCGTATTTTTCTAGGGCCTCGTATTTGCCTTCTGGATTCTGATCGGTCACTTTTTGACTACCTCTGACTTGTTGAATAATTTCTTTGAGTTTGTTTTCGGTAAGTCCGAATTCTTGAAAAATATTTTTACCGAAGCGATCATCTTTAGCGTAACCTAAAATTAAATGCTCGATCGAGATAAAGTCATCTCCAAATTCTCGACGATAATTTTCCGCTCGATCGAGTAAACTATCTAAACTACGACCTAAATAAATCGAGTCGCCGGGGTTAGAGATTTTCGGTTGACGACGGATAAAGTCATCGGTTCGATCCCGCAAACGGGCTAGACTAATATTAGCTTTACTAAAGACACTGCCCGCTAATCCCTCCTGTTCAAGAAGGGCTTTCATTAGATGTTCGCTTTCGATTTGTTGCTGGCTGTTCTGTTTGGCAATGTCCGGCGTTTTGACGATTGCCTCCCAAGCTTTTTCCGTAAATTGTTGTGGATTGGTTGGCTGCATTTTCTATAAGAGATTACTTTTATACCCTAGAGATTATTTTAGATTGACCGGTTTGTCGGCTCCTAGGGGCTTACCGTACCTAGTTCAGGGGGATTTCCCCTCAATGGTGCGATTTAAGCGGCTAAAGTTTATAAGCTGTCAGGGATTTAAACTGCGTCTTGGAAATTTTAGTACAAATGCTCGGATTCTCAACCAAGCTAAAATCTTAAGTAGCTGGTTATAATTAAATTAAAAATGAATTTTAGGTTCGATCCCCCCTGCCCCTCTTGATCTGTCCTTTAGTCACATCTTTCTTAACATTTCAAACCTTTGTAGCACAAGGCTTTCAAGACTCGGTTAACAATTTTTAATATTCGTTGTTGACACCCTTACTGACAAAGAAAAAACTGAAATCAAGTCAGGATAAGGGTTGGAGTGCTTACTGCAAAAATTGTTAAGAAAGATCCCTATAAGGGATAGCTTGATAAGGGGGGTGTCTAATAATTTTTAACGCCTACCTACTTAATTATTAAAGATGTTCACTGATAACTGATTACTGATAACTGATGACTGATTAATTCCCCCCTAAAATACTCTCTAAGCGATTAAAGATTTAACTTTACTAATGATACCAACTGGGTCAATACCTTGGTGGGGAAATTGTTCCCATAAACCGCCACAACCTTCGTGGTGAGTACCGATATAGGCGTATTTAGGAGTTAAACCGCGTTCGAGTAACCAAGAACCATAACGGCTACCTAAACCCGTGCGACGGTTAAATGCTTCTACCACTAAAACAAAGGGAGAACTACCAACTTTAGCGATAATTTCTTCATCCACTACATTGAGAGTCGGTTTATTAATTAAACCCACGTCAATACCTTCTTGTTTTAAGCGTTCCACTGCATCTAAAGCGCGGTATAAACCATCTCCAAAGCTGATGATATAACCGGCAGTGCCTTCCCGAATTACTTCATCTTTTCCAGGGACAAAGGTATAACCATCGCCAAAGAAATTATTGCCTTTAGTATCAAGAATATTGGGAGTTTTAGAACGAGTCGAGAAGATAAAACGTAAACCGGGTTGATGGAAAGTTGCCTCGACACAAGCGGTCATTTGTGCCGCATCAGCCGGGAAATAAAGACGGGTTTCGTAACCGTCATCGAGTCCATTATCGGCAAAGAAATTATTCAAACCAAAGTGACAGGTATTATCGGCCATGTCATCGATACCAGAATGGGAAAAATGACATAAAAGATTAGAATAATTCAAGCGGGCCATGGTGATTTCAGAAATACACATTTCTAGAAAAGCGGCAAAGGTGGCGAAAATTCCCTGTTTACCTTTTTCCATACCAAAACCAGCGGCTGCCGAAAGATTGCCCCGTTCCATAATACCAGAAGGAATAAACACTTCGGGATGTTTATCATGGATAATTTTCAAACCACAGGAACCTTCTAAATCGCTATCTACTACTAATACCTTAGCCTTGCGTTCTTCCTCGCTCATTTTGCCTAAAAGACTGACTACTGCTTCGCCGAAAACATTGCGGTTAGAACCCCATTTATCCCCAGAACCGAGGAATTTATAGTCATTAGAAGGCTTTTTAATACTGTTGAGATATTCCACAGCGGCACTGTGTCCTTTTGCCTCTAAATATTTTAAAGCCAAGGGGACAGAAATCACATCATGACCGTGGTTAGAACCTTCTAAACCTTCAATACCGGGACACATGGGACGTTTATTAATAATCGCAATCGGGCCCGGAGTATTAATTGCTTCACAGATATTGCGATACAAACTATCGATATCTTCCCCATCTCCCACTAACACTTTTAGACCATGGCCGGTGAGAGTTTTAGCCACATCATAACCGGGTAAATATTTGGAAGGATTACCAGCAATTGTCACATCATTATCATCAATAATTAGCTTAACATTGATGTGTTGAGCTACGGCTAAACGGGCAGCTTCTGCGTCATTGCCTTCCTGTTGAGAACCATCGGAACCTAAGCAAAAAACGGTTTTTCCGGGGTTAGCTAAAGCGACACCGTTAACGTAGGGCCACATATGTCCTAAACGGCCAGAACTAAATTTGACGCCGGGGGTTAATCCTAATTCCGGGTGTCCGGGTAGTTTAGAATTGGCCTCGCGGTAGTGCATTAATTGTTCTGGGGGTAAAGAACCTTCTAACGCAGACATGAGATATTGAGTACCGACGCGGTGTCCCGCTTCATCGAAGAAAATTGGTACAAATTGACTAGGTTGACTGCGGAAAAGAGCATCGAGAATCACCACTTCCGGGACGGTATCGTAGGGGCCGCCGGTGTGACCACCCACACCCCGGGCCGCACCCGTGGCAGTAAAAAAGATGATAGCATCGCGACAGAGTTGGATATTGGCTTTTAGGGCGCTTCTTTGGTCGTCGGTGAGGGTGGGGTTACTGGGGTCGAGACTGATGGGTTTATAGGCACTCAAATCGATGGGAAAGGTTGTCATCGTAGATTTTCCTTAATGTAGAGAAATAACTATAGTCAGGGAAATCATAGCCTAGAATGTCACCCGATCGATTGATTGAATAATTTCTTATCATTGGTGTAGTCCCTAATACAAAAGTTTTACCCCTGCTGGGATAGTGTCCACGGTCCGGGACAGGGGAAATCTTAAAAAAGATAGGAGAAAAAAAGCTGTTCTTGAGGGCAATAGTCCAGAATGGCAGCTAAGACCAAGTAAAAAGGATAACCTTTGACTCGGTTTTCCTTTTCGGGAGGCGGTCGTAGGTCGTCAATATCAAATTAGGTTATACTTCATCTTTATGAGAAGGGCTGTCAGTTGATATTAATGCAATCTCTAGCCCAAAAATCGGCGCATAATTAACAAAAACTAGATTTAAGGTAAAAACTATGTGTTTAGGCATACCGGGACAAATTACGGCAATTATTGATGAAAACCGTCATCTCGCTCTCGTCGATGTGGGGGGTGTAAAAAGAGAAGTAAATATCGCTTGTATTGTTGATGAAGACCATCCCGCTAATACTTGTGTAGGGGATTGGGTATTAGTTCATGTGGGTTTTGCCATGAATCGAATCGATGAAGATGAGGCGCAAGAAACCTTAAATTTATTAACACAATTAGCGGAATTAGAGTTAGAATTTAATCATAATTAATGTTCTTAAAGTAGTCACCCATAAATTAATGCTGTTGTCTATCTATAAGAAATGTAAATTACGGCAATTATTACTGACGACCGACAGCTAAAAATTATAATTAAAGGAGATAAACTATGAAATACGTTGATGAATTTCGTGATCCAGTTAAAGCGTCGGGATTAATTCAACAAATAGAACAATTATCGATAAGAATCTCTGAAAAGCAGCAAAAAGTTACTAAAATTATGGAGGTTTGTGGAGGTCATACTCACTCAATTTTTAGATACGGTATCGAGGCAATACTTCCAGAAACTATCGAATTAATTCATGGTCCTGGATGTCCCGTTTGTGTAATGCCACGAGGTCGTTTAGATGATGCCATTTTTCTCGCACAACAACCGAACGTAATTCTGACAACTTTTGGCGATACTATGCGTGTCCCCGGTTCCCATTTGAGTCTGCTGCAAGCGCGAGCAAAAGGTGATGATATTCGCATGGTTTATTCTCCTCGCGATGCCTTAAAAATTGCCAGAGAAAATCCTGATAAAGAAGTAATATTTTTAGCCTTAGGTTTTGAAACAACCGTTCCTAGTACCGCTTTAACTGTTTTAGAATCGCAAAGAGATGGCATCACTAATTTTAGTTTATTTTCTAATCATGTGGTGATTATTCCCGCTCTGAAAGCCTTGTTAGATAACCCAGATTTACAGTTAGACGGTTTTGTTGGTCCCGGTCATGTTAGCATGGTAATTGGCACAGAACCCTATCAAGTTATTGCCCAAGAATATCATAAACCTGTGGTAGTTTCTGGGTTTGAACCCTTGGATATTCTCCAATCAATTTGGATGGTATTAAAACAATTAGATGAGCAGAGATGTGAGATCGAAAATCAGTATGATCGAGTGGTACAAAATCAAGGAAATAGAGTCGCTTTATCGGCAATCAAGCAAGTTTTTGAACTGCGGGATCAGTTTGAATGGCGAGGTTTAGGAGAAATTGCTCAAGGAGGGTTAAAACTGCGAGATGAGTACAGTAATTTTGATGCGGAGAAAAAATTTACCCTACCCAATCAGCGTGTTAAAGATCACAAAGCTTGTCAGTGTGGCGAAATTCTTAAAGGTGTTTTAAAACCCTGGGAATGTAAAGTATTTGGGACTGCTTGTACTCCCGAACACCCCATCGGTACTTGTATGGTTTCTAGTGAAGGTGCTTGTGCCGCTTATTATAAGTATGGTAGAAATTAGTAAATTTTTTTTACTGATTGGGTTCCTTTCCGGTGAGGAAACGCTAGAATTATCACCAGAAGAAATTAACAATCTCTCGGTGATAAAAAAAATGAAGATCAAAAATAATCTGGGTTTATTTGGCTTAACTACCTCTCTGCTGCTAGTTATCGCTTCGGAAATCGTTCTTGCTTCCCAAGAACAAACCCTAGAACTGCAACCAAGTCAACCCCCCAGCGCCGATTTTTTCAAACCCGTCACCAATCTAATTAAAGATTTAAACCATCAGGGAGTAACGATCACCGATCCCAATGATCCCATGGCGGTGCGCTACCGAGTCAATTCCCCCTGTCCTGGTTGTTCGGTTTATCTAGGCACGGGAGTTGCCAATCCTCGCACCCAGACTAATAATAATGGCATGGGAATCAATTTTGGTCTTGGTTTCACCATGCCTTTCTCACCCTAAATGCCGATGACATATTTACGCCATTCGTGATTGTGATTCCCCCTAGTGTGCTTTAATAGCTCAAAGTGGAGACTACTGTAGGGACGACGCGGCTGGGCGCGCAGGGACATATTGGCCTCTTTTGGTGTACGATTGCCCTTATGCACATTACAACGCACACAAGCCGCCACTAAATTCTCCCAGGTATCACCCCCTCCGCGAGAACGGGGAATCACATGATCGATGGTTAATTGTTCACCTCGGTAGAGACAGTATTGACAGGTGTGATGATCTCGTTCAAGAATATTACGACGGGTTAAAGGAATTTCCTTGTAGGGAACACGGACGTATTGCCTAAGACGGATAACAGAGGGTAGGGGTAAGTCACGACAAACCACTTTTCCGTTATGTTCTAGGGATTCAGCTTTTCCTTTCAACAATAAAACGATCGCACGCCGCCAACTGGTGATATTTAGCGGTTCGTAGGAGGCATTCAACACGAGAACCTTGCTCATAGGTGTCTGGAGATCGCTTGAATTTACCCCGCATGGTAACACAGATCCCTGAGATGGGAACCTATTATTCATTGTTGGGGAAGTGGGGAGCTTTTTTCATTGCGATCGCCGATCTGGTAGGATTGGCAGTTAATCATATTATTAAAAACGGATTTAATATAATTAGCAAAACTAATGATATATATATATATGCAAATAATTTATATATATTGACAGTAAAAAGAAACGCCCTTAAGATGCTAACAAAAATTAATTTAGTGAATCAAGCTAGACATCCAAGCAGAAGGCATAAGTGGATTTTCCAATACTTCCCCCAATACTTCTAGAAGATGGCTCAAGTCTTTTGGGAGTAGATCAGACTTTGATGGCGACAGCACCATCTATGCTGGCTCCGACAACGCCAGAGGTGACTCCTCTAGTCACACCTCTCACCCCATCTTCTCCTAGCCTGCATTATTCATGAAGACTTTGGAAAATCCTCGAAAGCCTTGGCAAGAAGTTCATCTAGCGATCTGGCTGAAAAACAGTCTGTTTTTTGAGATGTCCTCACAATCAGGTTTTTGCCAGTTGGTGAATAATGCA
>NZ_JADBUN010000261.1:0-2568 GCF_020245625.1 Microcystis sp. M049S2
AACGGTCATCTTCAAAAATAATAATTGTTCCTGTAGGAAGACGTTCTCCTTGTAACTGCCCTCGATTCCACATTCTCCAAGCAGTGTCATAACTGATCCCTTTTTTCTTAGCATAATCTGATAGTTTCATGTGAACTGCAACGTAAACTTGTACTAACCATATTAGCAGTTGTTTGCAGTCATTTGCATATACTTTTTACAAAACTTTACAATACTTCTAGTAATACTTGACCGTGAGGACTGGCTAAATTAAAAAATTGCCAAAATGGGGTAGTATGATTTTTGAGTTCCTTGATTAAAGCTGTCGGTTGTAGGAGTAGTGTATAACCCTGCCAACCTGTTTTAAATTCTGGATATGTTAAACTCCGTTGACCAATAGCAGGGTCAGCAACAATGACTTGATTGCGAGTGATTTCATAAACGACAATATAATGATTACCTTCCCAGTGAGCGATTGCGGGTAATTTTTGTTTAGCTAGTTGGTCAATACTGGCTTTAACTGGTCTAGTGGAAAATCCGATACTTTCCGCCGCAGCGGATAGTCCTCGCAAAGAAGCCCCATTGGCATCTACATTAGCAATATCTCGAATGCGGTTGACACTAAACTTTTTGCCCCAATAACGGGCAACCATTACTAAACAAGCAGCACCACAGTCAGAACCACTTTGTTGCTCAAAAAAAGGATAGCGTCTAGTAATATGCTGCCATAGATGAGTAACGCGCTGAGTGGGGCTAGGGAAATAAGCCTTGTTAACTTTTTGCTTGTGGGTTTTTAGATATATTTCATCTTTGATTGTGCTAATTCCCGCAATTAGTTCCTGGTCGTCGTTTACGGATAAATCTGGTTTATTATTGATGGAAAACTTGCTTTTTTGTTCATTATCTTTAGCGGTAGCTAAATTGTACAAATACTCCTTAAATCGGGAATTTTTATGAATGATAGAGCGCAAAACTTTACCAGGAATATAACAAAGCTCTGCTTGAGGCGAAACCCTGACAGCATAATCTAAAAAACCGGCTTCAGGAAACAAAGTACATTCCCCAAATAGTTGAGCCGGATGCAGGGTGCTAATTAAGTCCAGGCTACTGTTAACCAGTCTTACTTTGCCAGCGACCAAAATATATAAGCCATCGGATGCTGAGATACTTTCCAACAACAAACCGGGGTTAGGTTTTGAAAATTCAGCCGACTCAACTAAACTGGCTAAATCCTCTTCTGATAAAAATTGACCGATTAGACCAGATAGATATTCTTTGGTAGTCATTTCTCCCTCGATAGTGTTGCAAACACTTAATAGCACTTAATAGATTTTTCATGATGATTAAGAAAATGCCACCTCCTCTGGAATGTCCCTAATCACAATGCCGCTTTTACTGGATTTTTTCGGCTCATTTTTTTCAAGGTTATTCGATTTTGGTCTGGTAGATAAACCCATTTGTTTGAGTAGTCTGTTGATATGGCGATCGCTGATTTTAATTCCTAATTCTGCGCTCAGGTGCTCGCTGAGTTTCTTAGCAGTCCATCGGGAAGCCGAATAACTAAAATCACGGTGAGGGACTTTAACTTCTCTAGGGCTTTGACTGACTAACTTCCTCAAACGCTGCAAGCATTCCTCGTCTACAGTTTGAGGTCTGCCAATTGGGCCAATATTCCACTGGTGAGCCTGACCAGACTTGGCGAGGGTTATCCAATGGCGTGCTGTACTATGGGAACAGCCCAACTCTTGGCAAATTTGGGTTTGGGTTTTACCCTCATCTGCCAGCAGCATAATTTGAATTCGTTGAAAATGGCGCTTAGACAACCCTTTTTCTAGGCTTTTTTCTAAGTGTTTTCTCTGAAAAGCACTGAGAAATCGACCAGAGTTATTGGGAAAATTAATACCAGTTTGAGATGATTTCATAAGCTGATACTCATTGGCATTAGAGGATTTTGGACAATCTGCGACATCTTTGCAAAACAAAATTTGGCGTTGCGTATTTGCGGTATAAATCAATTAGACACGGGTATTACCTCGTACTCGTAGAACAGATGGTGGGCAGTTAGCACGGTGTATGTCGCCCATGCTTTTTGAGCATTATACCAGATACTTCTGGTTTAAGTAGGGGCTGCTGAAAAAGTTTTTCGTGGGGGCAGGGTGTGGGGTGTGGGGTGTGGGGTGTGGGGTTTTACCCATTTTCAGGTGGTCAATTACCTAATTTTCAGGGAAAAAATCCCTAAATTTTCCCCCCAATCACTCCAATGGTAGGCACTTTTTCAGGGAAAAAAAGTCTAAAAGCCTTATCCAACAAGGTTTTTAGATTTATTCAGCAAACCCTAAGTAGTCGGACATAAGTTTTCGCTGCTGTATAAAGTTTTGTAAATAGGGTAGAAAGCTGTATGCAGCAGCGAAAACCGCCTCTTTTACATTCCTTAACATAGTGTTGTTCATTAGACCTCTTGCATAATTTTTTTATGGTATAATATAAGGTTTTGCTTTTTTCTCAATTCTTAGATTGAAGTGGAAAAAAGAATAAAATGTGATCTTAGGTCAGGAAATCATCTATAATTTTGCTATGTTTATTAGCAAA
>NZ_JADBUN010000262.1:0-10301 GCF_020245625.1 Microcystis sp. M049S2
CCACTCGGTTAGCATTGAAGAAGTTTCAGCATATCCTACTCTTTCTTGTCTTTCGTACCAAGCTTGTGTTCTGAGATGGAGAGCTTTATTGTAAACCAATCTTACACAGCCCAATGTGCGCCGCAATAGCGACTCTTGTTCGGGTGTGGGGTAAAATCGGTAAGAATAGGCTTTTTCCATACCTCACATTTTAGCATATATTTCGTAAACGATGCTCATATTTAACAGTAAAGCCGTCGTAGAACGACGGGGTTTCAGACCCAAATTTTCGATGAAGGTTTAACAAGGTTTTACCTATAATGTCGGCTTGAAGGAACTCTCGGTTTCACCTCGGAGATGAAAGGTTCCGCCAGCATAGAACAGCGAAGCACGACAGTGTCAACTGATAGGCTGCCACTAGATAGCGAAGCTGTTCGTAATTTAAATTGCTTGTTGAGACGAGGCAAAAGGCAAGAGGCAAAAGGCAACAGTAAAGGGATTGGGGGAAGTTCGGCTAATCTAAGAATAAGCGGTTTAAATCTCTCTTAACACTATTAGCAAAGATCGGGGTGGTTAGGACAATCAATCGCTGAAACCCTTGACCGATAAGAGTTTGAAAATTGAAAGCGTCCTAAACAGACCATTTTTTGCTAATATAGCGAAAAATATACTCGACTATCTCTAAATAATTCTCGGTAGTTTCTAGAGACTCACCCCACACCGTCACGCCATGGTAAGAAATCAGTAAAGCGGGAATTTCTGGGGGGAAAGTTGATAATCTACTCTCTATTTCTGCGGCAATTTTCGGCACATCGAGATAGTTAGCAAAAACTGGCATAAATACTTGAGGATTTTCTATCCAAATACCTAAACCTTTCAACATTTCTAAGGGAGGTAACGATAACTTGTCCTCGCGAGCAAAACGGGAAACTAAATTCGCTTCCACCGAGTGGACATGATAACAAGCTTGCGCTTGGGGAAAGAGACAATAAATCACCTGATGAATGCTAGTTTCTGCGGAAGGACGATTATCCTGATGAGCTAATTCTCTGACTTTTCCCGTCAGATCCACGCGCACAAAATCCTCTTCTGTGAGTTTACCTTTACTTTTACCACTGGCAGTAATCCAAAAACTATGATCATCAACTTTAGCGGATAAATTACCTGCCGTGCCAAGCATCCAACCCAGTTGATAAAATCTTCGGGCAGCTGCCACTAGAGATGGACGAGGATCGCTCATGGTTTTTAGAGATATGGTGGATAGGAAATAACCATTATAACAAGTTGAAGCCCGCAGACGACCCACTCCTCAGCATAGCGGGAGCGGGTTGAGGTAGTTTATTCCCGATAATCTCGCTCAAAACTAAACCCAAGATAGAAGAGAGCGAGGAACCGGTGAGTCAAAAAGAAAATTTAACCGTGGTAATGTGTTGGGAGTGTGTTAGGTTAAAGATAATTGCAGCTTTGATGAATCGAGGGTTGAGCCGTGAATAACAACTTTTTCCGCAGCTATTCTGTCAATGATTCTGGTTTGGGTTGTTTCTTATCTTTGATTTTAGTCGGATTGTTGTTAGGCTCGATCGGACTGGGTTGGTTAGTCAATGGGTTTTTAATTCTCGTGGCATTCCTAATCATTTCCCCCGTCATTGCTTGGGGAATTTTTCGCTGGTGGTTGCGACGCAATTTAGTTGAAGATAGCTGTCCCGTCTGTAGCTACGAATTTACGGGTTTTAATCGCACCGAATGCCAATGTCCTAACTGTGGTGAACCATTAAAAGTGGCAGGGGGTAAGTTTATTATTCTCACCCCTCCCGGTACGATCGATGTACAAGCGATCGAAGTACCTACCGGACAGTTAGAAGATTAGGGTCAAACCATTACCATCTAGGCACGCGCACCAAGCTGAAAGCGGGGGATCTGAATTTTAACAATAACAGCAGTCCCAGCAGGTGAATTGACCAATGAACGAGAACTAAGCCCCAAATAATTGCAAAAATCAAACTACTAACGGCAAGAGCTTTAAAAATATCATTATCGGTCTTTTGATACCAGAGAAGACTAAGGAAGGAAAGCAGTAGGAGTAGAAGGGGAAAGAGTGGGGAGAACATGGGGATCACCATTGGGTGAGGGGACTGTTTTCACATCCATAGCCTATCATTTTCCCTTGACGGCTAAGGGTAGCAGCGGTTACATTCCCCCCTGTTTGTCATAAATCTTTAGAATCAAATTAAAAAGTTTACAAGCCAATCTTTTAGTATAAAGGTGGCGCGACAATCATCCTCATTGTAACGCAAAATAGCCGCCAATAAAGTCCGATCTCCTGTTTTTAACCACTGGTCATACCACCAAACGCATTGATCCCCGCTTACTCCTCGATCGCGCCATTGGAAGCCAATCCAGTTAGCGAGGGATTTTAAAGAATAACTTTCCACGGGAAAAGTTACCGAATTAACTACCTGATAGTGCAGATCAAAACAGCGAGAAACTAACTGATTAATCAAAGAGGAAGGAGTTTTATAAAGATAACCCAATCGCTTAATTGTTTCCACTTCGTACTCAGAAAAGTGAAAAATGGGTGCTTGATAATCCTGCATGACTAAGGTTAAAAATTCCTGCCAAATCCTGCCTTCATCTTCTGGCTTTTCCGCCAAAAAGGGATAAAATTGCTGGGTATTAACTCGATAATCAACCCGTAAAATCCCCAAAAGATAATCTAAATTCTGTTCTGGTTCCGCTTCGATGTCAAAATAAAATTCAATCTCGGCCCTCGGTAGGGGAGACAGATAAGCAGTTTTCCCGTTGCTTTTGCGAAAGGCCCGATTTTCAATAATTGCTTGGGCCTGTAATTGTAACTGATTAGCCACCTCTAACCCCATCCCCTCCCCCATACGGGTAGGACAGGTAAGCGCCAGGGATTCCATGGTGGAAACCCCCAAAGACTGTAAAAATTGGTAACGACTGGGAGTTACCCCCGGGACTAAAGAAAGATGTTGACTCGCTTGAGCGATACCATAACAGTGACTATACCAATGACATAAACTGCAACGCTGACGCGAGATAAAAACTTCTGGTTCTTGGTGATTAATCACCATTTCGCCGAACTTTTTGATTATTTCCTCTAGTTTAGTTAACCAGAGATTCAATTCCACCCGATAGCGATTATGACGACGTAGGACAATTTCTGCGTAATTGGGAAAAACTCCCTGCATACCAGCCAATAAATAGGCGTAAAAAGTAGCCAGCATTTTATATTCAGGCTTAGGACGGCGACCGAGTTGAATATTGAGGGGATAATAAATCCAATCGCCAAATTTCGACTTTCCTGCCTGTTTAATTAATAAATGGGGGGAACCGGTTAAAGAGACGGGATAGCCGGATTGTAACAGGACTCCGTGATAAATACAGGATACCCCCTGACGCATCAAAGCTTCCGTTTCCCTAGCGGCGGCTAAAATATCGCCGGTGGGGGTAGTCAGGGAATAATAATCGGGATAGGAGTCTTGTAGGACTTTTTTAACGTGACTTTGACTCTCTTGGCGCAATTTAAGCAAAAAATCTCGCTCAGGGTCTTTTTCTTGGCTATTGCCGTAGAGATTTAAAAACCCACGGCGTTGACAACGTTGGTAGTCTAGAAGTAGATCATCGGTCAGTAGCATTCTATACAAGGAGAAAAGTTAAGCTTTCCTGGACCAGTGAAGTAAAGTAAAAAATAATAAACTTAAAAAAAGGAAACATTCCCAAGTGTGTTTCCTCTACTCTAATACTATTGTGACAATTGCGACTTAATCCGTCGATAGGATTCAGCCGTCGGTCGTCAGGAAGTGGGGAAGTGGGGAAGTGGGGAAGTGGGGAAGTGGGGAATTCAACTAAAACCCCAAAACCCCAAAACCCCAAAACCCTAAAACCCTAAAACCCCAAAACCCAACACCTTCTAACTGATAACTGATAACTGATAACTGATAACTGACCCCCCATCTCCTCGCTTATGCAGAATTTAGACGAAAATAGCCTCGATTACGCCGTTAGTAAACCGGATTTAGCCGAACAAAGACAGGAATTTCGGGGACTTAGCAATAAAGTTTATTTTAATTTCGGTGGTCAGGGAACCTTGCCCAAGGCGGGATTAGAAGCGATTATCGATGCCCATAATTTTCTCCAACAAAAGGGTCCTTTTTCAGGACGGGTAAACGATTGGATTACCAAAAAAACGGAACTTCTCAGGCAAGAAATGGCTCAGGAGTTGGGAATTAGCCCCAGCACTCTCTCTATCACCGAGGATGTCACTGTAGGCTGTAATATCGCCCTCTGGGGGGTTGATTGGCAAGCGGGGGAACATATTTTACTAACCGATTGTGAACACCCCGGAATTATCGCCACAGTTCGGGAAATTGCCCGTCGTTATCATCTGGAAATCTCCACTTGTCCTATTCGGGAAACTTTAAACGGCGGCAACCCGATAGAAGTCATTTCCGCTCATTTACGTCCCAAAACTAGGGTTTTGGTGGTCAGTCATGTTCTCTGGAATACTGGACAGGTTTTACCCCTCAAGGAAATCTCGCAACTTTGTCATGATAATTCTGTCACCGAAAAACCCGTTTTAGTGGTGGTGGATGCTGCCCAATCCGTGGGTTGTTTGCCCTTGGATTTAAGCGCTACTGCCGCCGATTGTTATGCTTTTACAGGTCATAAATGGTGGTGTGGACCGGCCGGTGTGGGAGGATTGTATATTCGTCCCGAAATTTTCCCTAGTTTACAGCCCACTTTTATCGGTTGGCGAGGTATTGAAACAGATAAGCAAGGACAGCCTATCGGTTGGAAACCCGATGCTAGACGCTTTGAAGTGGCCACTTCTGCCTATCCTCAATTTGAGGGTTTAAGGGCAACTATTGCGGTACATAACGCCTGGGGTGATGGGGGACAAAGATACGAAAAAATCTGTCAATTAGCGGCCTATCTCTGGGGAGAATTAAACACAATTAAAGGGGTGAAATGTTTAAAAAATTCTCCGCCAGAATCTGGTTTAGTTTCCTTTCAAATTGACTCGGCCATCAGCCCACAAAATTTAGTGCAACAGCTAGAAAAACAAGGGTTTTTACTGCGAACTCTCCTCGACCCCCTCTGTGTGCGTGCCTGTGTTCATTATTTCACTTTGCCCTCAGAAATCGAGCAGTTAGTAGCAGCTATCAAAAAGTTAGTTTAAACCGCGTCGGGGATATTTTTATCCCTCGGCCATTAAGCGTAATAATTCGTCAGTGGATAACTTGCCGCTTGCGTCAGTCCCCTCCAATAAACTATCGGCAAGATCGCGTTTATGGTGGTGCAGATCGACAATTTTTTCCTCGATCGTATCCTTGGCCACTAAGCGATAAATCGTCACCGGACGTTTTTGGCCGATGCGGTGAGCGCGATCGGAAGCCTGATCCTCCACTGCGGGATTCCACCAGGGATCAAGATGGATAACATAATCGGCCGCCGTGAGATTTAATCCTGTCCCTCCGGCCTTTAAACTAATTAAAAATACGTCCCCTTCCCCCGCTTGAAACGCTTTCACCTGTTTCTGCCGATCGCTGGCTGGGGTACTACCATCGAGGTATTGATATTTTATCTGCCTTTGATCGAGATAACTGCGGATAATCGCTAAATGATCGACAAATTGACTAAACACCAAGGCTTTATGCTGATTATCTAATAAGTCATCCAGAATTTCCCCGAAACGGGACAATTTCGAGCCGGCTAAATCCAAATCTGGCGCCACTAACTGCGGATGACAGCAGGCCCGGCGTAATTTCATGATCTCTGCCAGTACCTGGAGATGTTTCGCCCCGGCGGTACTGTCACTCTCGCTTAATTTCTCCAAAGCACGCCGCCGTAAGGCCTCGTAAAACGCCTTCTCCTCGACGCTTAACTCGATCGGGACTAAAATCTCGGTACGCGGCGGTAATTCCGCCAGAACTTGGTTTTTGGTGCGCCGGAGAAGGAAAGGCCGCACCAGTTTTTTTAACTGTTCGCGAGCGGTTTTATCGCCGTATTTTTCGATCGGGGTGGCGAAACGGCGATCAAAACTTTCCAAGGATCCCAACAATCCGGGGTTAATAAAACGGAAAAGATTCCATAATTCCCCTAAATGATTCTCGATCGGTGTTCCTGTGGTGATTAGTTTAAAATCCCCCCGCAGATTCATGGCTGCTTTCGATCGCTTGGTGGAGAAATTCTTAATCGCTTGGGCCTCATCGAGAACGATTGTCCGCCATTCCACCCCGGCCAACATGGTAGCCACTTCTTCCTGCTGTAATAACCCATAGCTACACACCAACAGATCAAAAGGTTGCAGTCGATCGAGTAGTGCTTGCCGATCGCCTGTTCCCAATTGGATGATATTTAAGGTGGGTGCGAACCTTTCCGCCTCACTAATCCAGTTCAAACATACTGAAGTAGGAGCGATCGCTAAAGTCGGTCCCTCGGAGGCGCGGGTTAGGATCACTGCCAGAGCTTGTAAAGTTTTCCCTAATCCCATATCATCGGCCAAACAGGCCCCGGCCCCCCACTGGGCCAGCCTAGCTAACCAACGAAAGCCTTCCAATTGATAGTCGCGCAATTCTGCCTGTAGAGTTGAGGGGACTTCTGGGGTAAAATCCTGACTCTCCTGAAAGCGTTGTAAATTGTCGCGCCAACGTTTATCGGCCTTGAGTTGTCCCACTTCCTCGGTGAGTTCCGAGAGAATCGGGGCAGCGAAGGGATGAAACCGCAAACCGTCGCCGGACTTTTCCGAAAAAGCACGCATTTCCTGTAACCGTTCCCGAAATGCCTCGGTTAGAGCGAGAAATTGACCATCTCCGAGGGGAATAAACCGCCCCGGCGATCCCTCTAGCAGTTTCATCAACTCCTGCATACTCAGCACCGATTTCTCCTCTAGGTGCAGTTCCCCACTGACGGCAAACCAATCCCGTTGACTGTGGATATTTAGGTGTAGGTCTTGTAATCGAAGCTGACGCGACACCCGCCATTTTTCCCCTTCTGGCCATTCCACAAGGACGCTATCGTTTAATTCCCGCAATTCCAGCAGTAGATCTAGACAATCCTCTGGATTTTCTAGTCGCCATTCCCCGTTTTCTTCCTCGAAACTGATCAGGATCGGACAAGAATCGATCGCTGTTTGGGCCAGTTTTTTCTCCAGGGCCAGATCCCTAGTTGTTTGCAGCCGTTCCCCCTCGATCTCGGCGATCACTGTTTCGCCCCCTTTTCCAGGCTGGAAATAGGGACCGGCTGCCCCAAAAGGACGACTGAGAACCGCCACTTTTAGACCCTCTCCGGCCGGTAAGAGATGAATCCGGGGTTGACTATCGGCTGCCACTGACCGGGCTGCTTTTCCTCCGCCGATATCGGAATGTACTGTCACTATCCCGGACAGGGAATTGATCGCGGCCAGGACTTTTTCCCGGCCTTTGTCGGGGACTTCTAGGCGGTTGCTTTTGCCGATAATGTCGGCGATGCTTCGGTGTTCCGGCTTGACTTCGATTACCTTAACGCGAGTGGGGGTATCTTTCCAAATCAGCACTTCTTGGCGATCGCTGAGATCGGGCAGTAAAGACAGGATTAATTTACCCGATTTTTCCTTTCTTACTCGCAATTCTGGTTCTCCGGCGACGATTTCTACCCGCGTTCTGGGGGAATCTTCCCAAAACACCAGGGGATGACCGATCAGTTCGATAATGGCCCGGCGCTCAAAGTGATAATCGTTCTGGCCATAGTAACTGGATTCCACGAAGATATGGGCGCAAATTTTCAGGTCTTGCGGGGTTAAATAGTCAATTTCCCCAGTTTTTCGCAGACGTTTCAGGGAGACGGGACGGCCACGACTCCAATTACCCCGCGCGTCGAGTTTCTGTTCTTTTGGTTGCAGGAAATAATCCTCGGAATGGATAGAGAGAAACCAAGCAAGGCGGACGACGGGGTTAGATTTACCCGGGGTTGGTGTTGGCGCGCACAGATTAGTCAAGGCATTCAGGCACAGTTGCCAAGCTTCTTGGGGTTCGATCGCATCTACTAGGGGGGAAGAGAGATGCCATTTTATAACCACCTCCGCTTCCGTGGCTCGATCGAGTCGGGACAGTAGGGCCCCGGTTTCTAGGGCTAACCAATGGTAGCCGGCCGCCTTGGCATCTTTGTAGAGGGGCAGCAATAGGCGGGGCAGATGTTTTTTAGCGATGCTGCTACTCATCCAGTAGAGACAGATACTATAGATAAGAGTCTCTAGACCCTGGCCCATTTGGTAGGGATTGATCGTCGCGTCGATGATTGCGTCTTTGGCCTGCATATCTCCCTGACGGGCAGCGATGATTTTTTCCAGACGGGCATAGATAGGACTGAAAGGATGATCGTTTTGACGCGTCACCCAACTGGTATAGCTGGCGGCTTCGGCGAGACGTTCGGGGGTTCCTTCTTTGAGGAGAGCGAAAATAAAGGAGAAGCCGCTAATCGAAGAAAAATAGATTTTTTGTTTTCCTTTGGCTTTTTTTAGGGCTTTAAGGGCGAGGGTATATTCTTGGATCGCTTTGCTGTTTTCCCCCCCTAGAAAGGCAATCCAACCCCGGATCGCCCCGATTTCTGCTGCTTGGCTTTCTGGGAAGGGGCGATCGAGATACCGACGCACTTTATCGCTTTGTCCTCGGATGATTGCCTGTTCAAGCCACAAATGGGCTTCGGAAACACTGGTCTGGTCTTGACAGAGTTCTTCTAGGAGGGAAAAAGCTCCATCGGCGCGAGTTATTTTTTCAAAAGCCTTGACAAGAATGCTATTTAGTGCTAACGCCTGAAATTTGGTCGGTTGCGTCCGTAACCAATCCCCATCGAAGGGGTTATCGTAGATGAGAACCAGAAGGTCTTCTAGGCTAGTTTTTGGGGAAGAATAGCTGGTTTTCTGATAATCGGCGATTTGTTGTTCGACCGAGTCGAAATCCTGACGATAGATGGCCAGACGGATTTCTCGGATTAATTGCTCTTTTCCCTGAAAAACTAGGCTTTCATCCCAACGAGTTCGTGGTTGCGGCAGTTTGTCCTTGATGATCTCGGCAAAACGCTTGAATTGTCCCTTGCTAACGCTATCACGGCTGGCAATCTCGACGAGGAGGGGATGACAGCGCGGCCCGTAGCCTTTGTCCTGGATGATTACTTCCGCTTCTAGGAGGCGATCTAAATGGGATTTCAGGGTTTGGCCGTTAAATCGCCGGTTGTTCTCGTCGCGGTAATGGGTTTCATTTAAACAGTCTAGAAAAGTGCTGCGGGCGATCGGTTCATAGATTAGGGAAAAAAAACGGACGATCACCTGATCTAGTGCCGATAATTGTTGGTAGCGTTCGATGAGTTGGCGGCGGAGTTGCTCGATATCGTTCATATTCGGTTATATTCGTTTATACTCCTGATGGTTTTGCGGGGACTTGATCGCAATTCAAGGGCGGGTTTCCAAAAAAGGTTCGATATCGATCGGGAACCAGTCCCCGTCTAATACCTGTTCGAGGGTGAATATAGACTCTAGGGGAATCGCATTTTTATCGACGATTCTGGCGTTAATCAGGGATTTTCTAGCGGTTAAATAGGCTTTTTCCCAAGAATCGCGGGCATGGTTGACGAGGGTGGCACTATCTATTTTTTGTTCTAATTGCGATCGGAAAGCCGCGATCTCCACTATCCAGTGACGGGCATTCCGTTCTTTTTCCGATTCCCAATAGGATAGTTTTAGCAAGTGTTCAATTAAAACGGTTAATAAACTCGTTATTGCCTGTCTCTCGCTTTTTCCCATGCACTCCACTTCCTCGATCAGGTTTTCCCAGTCCACCAGGTCAAACTCTTTTCGCTTTAACAGTTCGGCGGTTTTTTCCGTCCAGAGAACAAAATCTTCCTCGTAGAGAGCGGTCATAATAGATTTATCTTCCCGACAGGGAGCGCGGGGTAATGGCTCGATTATAACGCTCGATCGCTATCCTCGATCAGCTTCTAGTGCGGGGAATTTTTGTCAAGTTAGAGATTTATCCCCTAGCACAAGTTGTTCTTTTTGTCAAGAAAACTTTTTCTTTTTAACAAAAGTACACAAACATTTTGAGCAACCTTATTGGCGATGTTATTTTGGGACTACAAGGGAAAGATAACCTCACTGCTAGAATTTAATTTTCAGACAAATAACCTCAGAGCAGAAATTATGACCTTTACACCAGCTATTGATCCAGATATTGAATACCCCGATAGTGACGGTAAACCCATGGCCGATAATACCGAACAATACGAATGGATCGTTAAAATCAAAGAAAATCTTGAGATTCTCTTTGCTA
>NZ_JADBUN010000263.1:0-3519 GCF_020245625.1 Microcystis sp. M049S2
TAACCAAAGGGTTTCAGGGGTTTCAGGTAATTGATGCAGGACAATAATGGCTGTGGTTAATGCTGGAGGTAAAAAATAAATTCCTTCTCCCCAATCTGGATGATTGAGAGCGGAAAAAGCAGTTATAATTCTTTGACTGGCAGTAGGAGTTAGTATCCATAGTCTAGGGATATTTTCTGCTAATAAGGGTTGTTGATTGCGGTGAGCTTCTCTTTGTAATTGTTCCCGCACAGTCAACAGTTTAGATAAACAAGCGAGAATTCCCTCAATCATGACAGGATTGCGATAGGGTTCCAATAGACAAGGGGTTTGAGCTAATTTGCCCAATAGGCCTAATTCGGGCGGTATTTTGGGAGAAGTCGGTCGAAAATACACATCGATTTCTTGAGTTTCTGCCGTCACATCAAGGCTAGTTTTCACGTCACCGGAAGAAGCAAGAAAAGTTTCGAGGTAATCTTTACTAAATTTGTCCCAAAGAAAGCGAGTCAAGGCTGAAGTGATTCAATCGATGATGATGGTTATTTTATCATTTTAAAAGCCTGATTGGAAAAATTAGCAGCATTGCAGCTTTAGTTACAGATTTTTCCTAGTTTTTGCGCTAAAACTGAAAGGTTAATCAGCAAAAAACGCGCTCGACGAATGAAACCGCAAATCATCGTCTGTGGATTAGGTCGCACGGGTTATAAAATCTTTTGTTTACTCAAACAACAATCTGCGGCAGTAGTAGCGATTAGCGATCGCCAAATGGTCTGTGAATACCAGTCTGATATTATTATCGGCGATCCCTGCTCTCCTAAAACTCTCCTGCAAGCTGGTCTCCCGGATGCAGAAACCCTAGTTTTGGCCATCGATAACGACGCACTCAATCTGGAAATTCTCACCCGTGCAAGGATAATTAACCCAAAAATTCGGATAGTTAACCGACTATTTAACGAAACTTTAGGAGAAAGACTCGATCAAACCCTCCCTGCTCACGTTAGCATGAGCGTTGCTTCCCTAGCAGCCCCGATCTTTTCCTTTGCTGCCCTTGGTAATAAAGCTATCGGTCAATTACAGCTATTCGATCGCCTTTGGCCAATTCAAGAGATAATTATCGAGGAAAATCATCCTTGGTGGGGATTACCCCTCTACGAGCTTTGGGACGATCCGGCCCGAATGTTAATCTATTATCTCCCCGCTCACGACGAAATCGATCTGGTTTCAGCAGTTCTTTTAGGCAAAAAACTCCAAACTGGCGATCATCTCATTATCGGCAATAAACCGACAATTAAGGCAAAACAGCGTTTTAAACTGCAAAAGTGGCTGAGAAATCTACTCAATCTCCGTCCCTATCAGCACTATGTCCAACCGGTAATTCTTGTCACCCTTTCCCTCCTGGGGATGATTTCCCTTGCTACCATTACCTATCTCAGCGTTAATCAAAAAATTTCCCTCGTCGATTCCCTCTATTTCTCCGTCGGGATGATTACCGGCGCCGGAGGTAACGAAAAAGTGGCCGAATCTACCCCCGATAGTATCAAAATTTTTACCGTGGTCATGATGATTGTCGGTGCGGGGGTTATCGGTATCTGTTATGCTCTCCTCAACGATTTTATTCTCGGTAGTCGCTTTAAGCAGTTTTGGGATGCTACCCGCATTCCCGTCCGCAATCATCACATTATCTGTGGTTTAGGAGGTATCGGCACCCGGATCGTGCGACAATTGCACGACCAAGGCTGTGAAGTGGTGGTGATTGAATCGGACCCCAATAATCGATTTTTGCATTCCGTGCGCTCCTGGGGAATCCCCGTTATCATCGAGGATGCGCGTCTAGTGGCTACCCTAGAAACCGCTAATATTAACAACGCCGAATCTTTGATCGTGGTTACTTACGAGGATATGATTAATGTGGAGATTGCCCTCACTGCTAAAGCGATCGCTCCTAAAATTAATCTAGTTTTACGCTGCTCTCAGGAACAATTCGGGCGATCGATTCAAGAGGTTTTTGATTTTGATACGGTATTATGTCCCCGGGATCTAGCTACCTATTCCTTCGCTGCGGCCGCTTTGGGCGGTAGAATTCTCGGTAATGGCATGACCGATGATCTCCTCTGGGTTGCTTTGGCTACATTAATCACACCTAATCATCCTTTTATGGGGCAAATTATCAAGGAAGCGGCGATGAATGCCGATTTTGTGCCACTTTACCTAGAAAAACAGGGTCAAACTATCCACGGTTGGCAATTACTGGAAATCACTCTCGATCAAGGTGATATTCTTTATCTAACTATGCCGGCTATGCGTTTACAACAGGTTTGGCAAAATACTTCCCTAACTATTCCCCAATCTTTCCCCGATTTAAAATGATTTCTGGTCTTAATTATCTGAGCAAAGCTAGTTATCGCTGTATCTTGAGTTTAGGCAGTGCCGGCAGTATTTTAAGTCTTGCTAGTGCCAGCAGCATTTTAAGTCTGGTTAGTATCGGCAGTATGCTCAGTATTGGCAGTGTCGGCAGTATTCTTAGTATTGGCAGTGTTGGCAGTATTCTCAGTGTCGGCAGTGTCGGCAGTATCTTTGGCATCTTTCAATATCATTCTCTGCCTAACTATCCAGAGTAGTTCTAATGAACTACTACTCGCCGCTTCTTTGTCGATGGCGGTTTTTTGAGTTTAAACTGTGGGGCGATCGCTTTTTATGCAAACAAAATAGAAAGGGTATTAATCGGATTAAGCGATTTATGAAACTGCGGCAAAACTAACACGACGATAAATTTCTAGCAAGGGAAGTTCAACGTTTAAACTCTCCAGAGGGATTATTTGACTAAGTTGATCGTAGGTTTGTAGTTGCCAGCGATCGCTCTGTGCGAGTCTAAAATATTGCTCAATGTAGGGTTCAGTTTGACTAACGAGCAGATATTCACAAAAACTTGGCAGGGAACGATATTTTCTAAATTTATCACCTCGATCATAGGCTTCCGTGGCGGGGGAAAGCACCTCTACAATAAATAAAGGATTAAGAATTTCGTCTTTGCGATCGCCGTTAAATTCTGGTTCATGGTTAACAACCATGAGATCGGTATAGGTTCCACAATTATATTCAGGAATCCACAGCCGCAGATCGCTGTTATACAGGCGAAAATCCCTATCTCTTAATAAAAATCCCAAAAAAACCGAGATATTGATCGCAATTGCGCTGTGGGTTGCGGTTCCTCCAGGCATAAGAATCATTTCTCCATGACAATATTCATAACGTTCCTGAGAAGTTTCAGCGATCGCCCGATATGCTTCCAAAGTGACAGGGGTTTTGGTGACTGTCGCAATAGTTGGTTTTTCTTGAGCGATAATCATGTTTGTCTTTCTCCGATATTCTATTAATTAATTTTATGGCATAGAACGAGTTAGTTAGCCTGCATTATTCACCAACTGGCAAAAACCTGATTGTGAGGACATCTCAAAAAACAGACTGTTTTTCAGCCAGATCGCTAGATGAACTTCTTGCCAAGGCTTTCGAGGATTTTCCAAAGTCTTCATGAATAATGCA
>NZ_JADBUN010000264.1:0-45360 GCF_020245625.1 Microcystis sp. M049S2
AAAAAGTGCCAGCCGTTGCGGGGATCGGGGGGAAAATTCAGGTACTTTTTCCCTGAAAATTAGGTAATTGACTACCTCAAAATCGGTAAAACCCCACACCCCACACCCCACACCCCACACCCTGCCCCCAGGAAAAGCTTTTTCAGCAAACCCTACCTATTCTCAACAAGCTCTGCTTTTTGCTGTGAGCAGTTACGGGGTGTGGCAAGAGGCAGTGGAAGCTGATAGGCACATCGCCATTCTGGGCCATTACCGACCTGAACAAGGAAATTACAGATTTTTTCAAGCTAGGATCAAAGATTTTGTATCGAAAAATACAAAACTGGACAAAGTGACTGTTTAGGATGGTTTTTTTGAGAAGCTTAAGAACCGATCCATACGTCAAAGGAGTTTTCCATGCCCGAAACGCCACAAGAAGTCTTAAAAATGATTCAGGACAACAATATTAAGATTATTGACCTGAAATTTATTGATATGCCTGGTATCTGGCAACATTGCTCGTTCTACTACGACCAAATCGATGAAAGCTCTTTCAGCGATGGTGTTGCCTTCGATGGTTCCAGTATTCGCGGTTGGAAAGCAATTAACGAATCCGATATGGCCATGGTTCCCGATCCTACCACTGCTTGGATCGATCCCTTCTACAAGGAACCTACCCTAAGCATGATCTGTAGCATCAAAGAACCAAGAACCGGTGAATGGTATAGTCGTGATCCTCGCTCTATTGCTCAGAAAGCGATCGATTATCTGAGCAGTACCGGTTTAGGTGATACTGTATTTTTTGGACCAGAAGCAGAATTTTTCCTTTTTGATAGCGCTCGTTTTGACCAAACCGCCAACTCCGGCTATTACTACATGGATAGTGTCGAAGGTCGTTGGAATAGCGGTAAAGACGAAAAAGACGGAAATCTTGCCTATAAACCCGCCTACAAACAGGGTTATTTCCCCGTTAGTCCCACCGATACCTCTCAAGACATTCGCACGGAAATGCTCTTAACCATGGCCGACTGCGGAGTTCCCATTGAAAAACATCACCATGAAGTCGCTACCGGTGGTCAAAACGAGCTAGGGATTAAATTCTCTACCCTAGTACGGGCCGCCGACTACTTGATGACCTACAAATACTGTATTAAGAACGTGGCTAAGAAATACGGTAAAACCGTCACCTTTATGCCCAAACCCATCTTTGGCGATAACGGTTCCGGGATGCACGTTCACCAGTCTATCTGGAAAGATGGTCAACCCCTGTTCGCCGGGGATAAATACGCCGGACTCAGCCAAATGGCACTGTACTACATCGGTGGTTTGCTTAAACACGCTCCCGCACTCTTAGCTTTAACTAACCCCACCACCAACTCCTACAAGCGTCTCGTCCCCGGTTTTGAGGCCCCAGTAAACTTGGCCTACTCCCAAGGTAATCGCTCCGCTTCGATTCGGATTCCTTTATCGGGAAGCAACCCGAAAGCCAAACGTTTAGAATTCCGTTGTCCTGACGCGACTTCTAACCCCTACCTCGCTTTTGCAGCTATGCTCTGTGCTGGTATCGATGGGATTAAAAATCAAATTGAACCGGGAGAACCTCTCGATGTGGATATCTACGAACTCAGTCCCGAAGAATTGTCAAAAATACCCTCTACCCCCGGTTCTCTAGAAGCAGCTCTAGAAAGTCTCGAAAAAGATCACGCTTTCTTGACCGATTCTGGTGTTTTTACCGAAGACTTTATCCACAACTGGATCACCTACAAACTCGATAACGAAGTTAACCCGATGCGCTTACGTCCCCACCCCTACGAGTTCTCTCTCTACTACGATGTCTAAGGTTTGATTGATAATTAATCCTAGGGTAGGCTTTTGCCTGCCCTTTTTTTCGGAATCAGCAAGGGGTTGGGGGTTGAGCGGTAATAGGGAAGTGGGGAGTTTTTTGCCGTGAACAGTAAACAGTAATCAGTGAACTGAAAACTCGGCTCTTCTCGACTTTGTGTGATAATTTTTGCTTATGAAATCGTGAAATGTTTACTGGGAAAGACTTTTAGGACTATTTTGTTAAATAAACTATCAGTATAGACCTCGTTTCTACACAGAAACCAGAAGAGCCAAAACTCACATCTGATAACTGATAACTGATAACTGATAACCGCCCAATCAAACAACAATCTTAAGCTTGATCTCCTCAGTCGTCAACAGTGATACAATTGCCGTCATAGCTAGGGGTGTCTGGGATAATCAGGCTGAGAAAGACCCTTAGAACCTGAGACTGGGTAATTCCAGCGTAGGGAAGCTGTTTACAGAGGAAATAAAATTATGAGACAAGAATGGGTTGCCCCCCGGCGCGGACAAGCAAATGTATCGCAAATGCACTACGCCCGTCAGGGGATAATTACCGAAGAGATGACGTATGTGGCAAAACGGGAAAATCTCTCTCCCGAATTGATTCGCAGCGAAATCGCCCGAGGAAGACTGATTATTCCCGCTAATATCAATCACCTCAACCTCGAACCCATGGCGATCGGTATTGCTTCTAAGTGTAAAGTTAATGCTAATATCGGGGCTTCCCCTAACTCCTCGAATATTAACGAAGAACTGGAAAAATTACACCTAGCGGTCAAATACGGCGCGGATACGGTGATGGATCTTTCCACCGGTGGCGGTAATTTGGACGAAATTCGCACCGCGATTATCAATGCTTCTCCGGTCCCCATCGGTACTGTACCCATCTATCAAGCGGTGGAAAGCGTTCACGGCAATATTGAAAAGCTCACCCCCGAAGATTTCCTCCACATTATCGAAAAACACGCCCAGCAAGGGGTAGATTACATGACGATTCACGCGGGAATCCTCATCGAACACCTGCCTTTAGTCAAAACTCGTCTGACCGGGATTGTCTCCCGGGGCGGTGGTATTATTGCTAAGTGGATGCTGCACCACCACAAGCAAAATCCTCTCTACACCCATTTCGACGAAATTATCGAGATTTTCAAGCGTTATGACGTTTCTTTTAGTCTCGGTGACTCCCTACGTCCCGGTTGTACCCACGATGCTTCCGATGCAGCCCAATTAGCGGAATTGAAAACCCTCGGCCAACTGACGCGTCGCGCTTGGGAACACGATGTACAGGTGATGGTGGAAGGACCGGGCCATGTTCCCATGGACCAAATTGAGTTTAATGTGAAAAAACAGATGGAGGAGTGTAGCGAAGCACCTTTCTATGTTCTTGGTCCCCTTGTCACCGATATTGCCCCAGGGTACGATCATATCACTTCGGCGATCGGGGCGGCTCTGGCGGGTTGGTACGGGACGGCGATGTTATGTTATGTCACCCCGAAAGAACATCTCGGTTTACCCAACGCTGAAGATGTGCGAAATGGCTTAATTGCCTACAAAATAGCGGCTCATGCGGCAGATATCGCCCGTCATCGTCCGGGGGCGCGGGATCGTGATGACGAACTCTCCATCGCTCGTTATAATTTTGATTGGAATCGTCAATTTCAGTTATCTTTGGATCCCGATCGCGCTAAGGAATACCACGATGAGACTTTACCCGCAGATATCTATAAGACTGCGGAGTTTTGTTCGATGTGTGGACCGAAATTCTGTCCCATGCAAACTAAGGTCGATGCCGATGCAATTACGGAATTAGAGAAGTTTCTCGCTAGTCAGAATCAAGACAATTTAACCCCAGTTTAAAGGGGAGTTATGGGAAGGGCTGATTTGATTTCAGCCCCATTCCTAGGATAGAAGTCAAAATTATGGGAATAGCCGCCATTTTTTGACTAATTGACCCGTTTTTCTAGATATTGACCGATCATCAATTCTTGACCGGCGCGAGAGATAATAGTTTGTCGGGTGCGATATTGTTGACCGATGAGTTTAATTTCTTCTTCAAAGACAGAACCGGCGTATTCTGTTCTCAGACAGAGAGTAGAGGGGTTAGGAAAGGTATAAATGGCACTAACGGGTTTATCCGTCGCAAATCCCCGATCGCGATAGAGAATATTATCTAAAATACCGAATATAGTGGAACCGTTGGAGGGTTTTTTACTCTGGGGACGGAGATAATTACTTTGCCAAGTCACTTCCGTACCACCTAATAGAACTGTATCTTCCAGATTATGTAAACGGGCCAGTTGAATTAATGGTTCGCTGCCTTGGGGTAAATATTTAATCTCGATGGCGCTGATAACTTCTTGGGGTTCCGTTTCTTGGGTGAGGGTGTAATAACGTCTCTGGGATTGCCAGCGTCCTTCTGTCTGCTTAAAAAAGGCTAAAGCCAAAGTTTCTAGCGATAATTGGGCGGTTTGAATTAATGTCATAGAAATAAAACCTTTCCTGTTTTTTGGGAGAGCAGATTTGTTATCCTTTGTCAAGAGTTTGCCAGAGAACTGTTACACATCTTAATACAATTATAACTCTGCGGGGAAATTAAGTGGTAGGGCTGTTGAGGGAGATAATTGGGAAAAAGCCGCATAGATACAGCAGTTACAGGGAAAAAACGGGATAACATTGCTAAAACCTGCGAGCTTATCCTAGTTACTTCCATGTACCCCTATCTATCGATTAATTCTGTCAAATTGGCTACAGTGAGGCCGAGGTGATTCCCCCAACCCCCTTTTTTACCTGTTACTTTTCACCCGATCTGCCCAGTCTTGGTATTGTTAAAAATATAGAACCTCCGAACCAGGTCTCAACTCCGTGCAGTTAAAACAAGTAATCATTGCTCATAAGGCCAACCATCCCCAAAGTAAAGCATGGGCGGAAAAATGCGCTAAACAGTTAGAAGCCCGTCAGTGTAAAGTTTTAATGGGACCCAGTGGCTTTAAAGATAATCCCTATCCAGTATTTTTAGCCTCAGCATCGGAAAAAATCGATCTCGCCATCGTTTTGGGGGGAGATGGAACCATTTTAGCCGCCGCTCGCTATTTAGCTCACGAAGACATTCCAATTTTAGCGGTGAATGTCGGCGGCCATCTGGGATTTTTAACGGAACCTTTTGAGATTTTCCAAGATACGGAGACGGTCTGGGAGCGTTTACAATCGGACCACTATGCGGTACAACAACGGATGATGTTAAAGGCCAGAATCTATGAAGGGGATAAAAGAAACCCCCAGGCAGTGAGCGAGGCATTTTATGCCCTGAATGAGATGTGCGTGAAACCCGCTAGTATCGATAGGATGCCCACCTCAATCCTCGAAATCGAAGTGGACGGGGAAATAGTAGATCAGTACCAAGGAGACGGTTTATTAGTGGCTACTCCCACGGGGTCCACCTGTTACACCGCTTCCGCTAATGGCCCGATTATACACCCCGGCATGGAAGCGATCGCTGTCACCCCGATTTGTCCCTTGAGTCTCTCCAGTCGGCCGATTGTCATTCCCCCGGCATCTCTGGTCAGTATTTGGCCCCTGGGAGACTACGAATTAAATACTAAACTCTGGATGGATGGTGCTTTAGCCACTTCCATTTGGCCCGGGCAATGGGTGGGAGTTACTAAAGCTGAAAAATTCGCCCAATTTATTATCCTGCGGGAGAGCTATTCTTTTTATCAGACTCTACAGGAAAAATTGCAATGGGCTGGGGCGAGAATTCATTATGATGGCAATCGTCATAATTAGGGTTTGCGGCAAAAAGTTTTTCGTGGGGACAGGGTGTGGGGTGTAGGGTGTAGGGTTTTACCGATTTTGAGGGGGTCAATTACCTAATTTTCAGGGAAAAAGTCCCTGAATTTTCCCCCCAATCACTCCAAAGGTCGGCACTTTTTGAGGTCAAAAAAGTCTAAAAACCTTATCCAACAAGGTTTTTAGATTTATTGAACAAGCCCTAAGTATATCTTCTAAAATTGGTCATTACTTCCGATTTTATAAGTAAATCTAGGCTTTTGGGGGTAGAACCCCCCAAACCCAGCAGCGCATTTGCTGATTGTCGGTATTTCTGCAAGAGAGGGTCAAAAGCTGTCAAAATATTTGACAAAGTTGCCACTTTATGGTAGGAAGTTGGGTTATTATTACCGCGTAAATTTTAAATTTCATCCCATCCAGTTAAGCCGGAAGACATAACATAACTGGTAACGGTTGCTTCAAAAAAGTTAGCTTTGGTGTGGCCTTCTTTTTTGGTATCGGAGAAGCGTTCCAGATGGTTATAGGGACTTTTGTTATACTTTTCTTCCCTGTATAAAGGCTCAAGTCCGATCGCTTTTAGCCGAATATTAGCGAGGTATTTAGTGTACTGTTCGGTACTGTATTCGGTAATACCTAAAATGTCGTTGCCAACGATGTGATTTGTCCAGCGACATTCGTGTTTAACGGCACTATCGAACATCTCATAAATCTGTTCAACGGAATGGGGAAAAATTGCCATGGCTTCAGGAATAAGTTTTTGATACAAACGGACGTGACTTAATTCGTCCCGGTTGATCATTTTGAAAACGTCAGCGCTACCGGACATTAGCTGTCGAGAAGCGAGATTATAGAAAAATATAAAGCCGTTATAAAAATACAAACTCTCTAGCAAATAATCGGCGACAAGGGCGATAAAATAGCTTTCAGTAGTTTGTTTATCGATGTATTGCTGGTAGAGACTAGCAATAAATTCACAGCGATCCTTGAGAACTTTATCGGTGCGCCAAAAGTCATAAACTTCGCCTCTACGATCCGAGGGAATAATCGTTTCAATTAAGTATTGATAACTTTGATTGTGCATGGCTTCTTGAGAAATTTGTTCCGCCATACAAAGACTAATTTCTGGCGCGGTGACGCTACCTTTGAGGTGGGGAATATTACAGGTTTGCACGGAATCAAGAAAAGTTAGATAGGACAAAATACCATCATAAGCATATCTTTCTTCGTCGGTAAGATGCCCGTATTCAGTCACGTCTTGAGTGATATCTAAGCGTTGGGGGATCCAGAAATTTTCCCGCATTTGTTGATATAAACCCACCGCCCAGGTGTAGCGGACATCGTTTAATTGCATCAGGTTGGTGGTGTTACCAAACCAGATCGAACGGTTTTCGATCGCATCATCTCCCGACGGATTGAAGATCGGGGAAATGGGCATCGAATGGCAAGAATTAACCAAATGTAAGGACATGATTACTTGGATATTATGGCACTTTTAGGTTATAGTAGGTTTTTGGTAAAAAGTCAAATGTTTTGATTAGGGATAAATTCAAAATCTAGGGCTTCTGCCAAAGTAAATGGGCAATCCTTCGGGAATTTCTCCAAGTTTATCCCTGTTTCAATAGCGGCTTTTTGTCTGGCTTTATTATAGCATTTTTTAAAATCATCTTCTGTTAAAAAACTCTTAAGACTAGGGCTATTTTCTAAATCTTCTTCGATTCTCTCACGATGCTCAAAAAGAGTTAATGCCCAGCTTCTGGTTTGTTTTTCTGGCTCTTGTAAGTATTTTAGTAAATGCCATAAAATCACGATCAGATTGCTTTTTAATGCTTTCTGTTGACTGATAGACATAGATTTTATTTCGTCAATTAAATTCTCTAAATCTAAATCAGAAAATTGATGATTTTTCAGTGAATTAATGGTTTTATCTAACCAGAGATAGTAATCTTTTTCGTATAAGTTCTTTTCCATAATTATCCTCATTATTTTGATATTTCAGGAAACCAATCTTCATTTAACGCCTGTTCTATAGTGCAAATTGGAGCTAAACTGACCAAATTTTCAGCCATTCCCGATAATTCGATAAAAGAAATACGAGCTTCTTGAAAAGAGTTGTTAAAAATTTCAATCGGATAAGGCTGTAAACTAGGACTATCGGCAATAATTCTTTTTATGGCACGACGGAAATTCCTGATTTCATTTTTCCATCCTCTTTGATTATATTCTAATTCCGACTGCCAGTAAACCAGTTTCAGCAAATGTTCTAATAACCGAGTTAAATAACTTTCTAAACTTCGTTTCTCACTTTTCCCCATGCTGCTAATTTCTTCAATTAAATTCTCTAAATCTAAATCAGAAAATTGACGATTTTCTAGTAAAGATATGGTTTTCTCTATCCAGAGATAGTAATCTTTTTCGTATAAATCACTCTTCATTGCTTAATCCTCTCCGAGAAACTCAGGAAACCAATTTTCATCTAAAATTTGGTCGATTGATCCAATAGGTGTAGCACTTAAAAGTCTTTTATCGATGCCAGAACCTTCGACAAATAGATGGCAAGCATCCTCATAACATGGCTCAAGAATCTCGGTGAGGTAAGATGCTAAGTTTGTATTATAAGTTCCATCCTTTTTGTTGCTAATAATTCTTTTTATTTGAATGCGAAAATTTAAAATCTCACGTCGCCACTTGTTTTTATTGTAATCGCGCTTAGATTGCCAATAAGTTAATTTAAGTAAATGCTCCAAGAGTTTAGTTAGTAAACTCTCTAACTTCTGACGTTCTCTTCTGGACATATCTTTTATTTCTTCAATTAAATTTTCTAAATCCAACTCAGAAAACTGGCGATTTTCTAGTAAAGATATGGTTTTCTCTAACCAGAGATAGTAATCCTGTTCGTATAAAGTCTTATCCATAGCTGTGATTAGGTGATGAATAAGACTTATCTTAGCCTTAATTAGCGCAACTAGAACAACTATCGTCAGACTCTCGAAAATTGTCCTTTTGTACGGTGCGGACATAATAAATCGCTTTACACCCCAATTCCCACGCCATGATTAGAGTATCAAAGATATCTTTAGCAGTGAGACAACGGTTAGGTTCTGCGGGGAAATAAACCCCTTCATTGAGGTTGAATAATAACTCCATAGAAATCCCCGTATCAATCCATTCTTGCATAGTAGCGATCGCTTTTACCACCTGCTGCTGTTCGAGATTTTTATTCTCTGGATAAAACCAGAAAGCTTCTTCAATAAAAGGTGGCGCGATGGGAACAGTTCCCTTTGCCCATTTATCGTAGAAAAAGCGACTATAAACCGGCAAAACACTGGCAGTACATCCCTGTACCAAACTGGAGGAAGTATTAGGAGCAATGGCGGTAATATGGGAATTACGGATGCCAAATCGTTGAATATCTTCGGCTAATTGTTGCCATCTTTGCGGTTGCACCGCATTATTTAAAAACCATGCCACTGGTTTGGCACCGATTAATTTACCTTGACTCCATTCACTACCCAAGAAAGCTTGATAAGCACCACGTTCTTTGGCTAATTCCATCGAGGAATAGGTACACCAATAGCCAATTTCTTCAAATAAATTACTAATTTCTGACAGGTTATTGTAGGATAATTTTCGTTTCGCTAACCAGTCAGCCAATCCCATTGCCCCTACCCCAATAGTGCGATATTTATCGTTGTGGTTTTTAGCATTATCAAAGGGAGGATTAGTGATATCGATAGTATTGTCGAGAATCCTGACAGCGATTTGACAATTAGACTCGATTTCTTCCCCGTCGATGTTGGCTAAATTAAGGCTAACTAAATTACAACAATGGGCAGTTTTATCGGGGGTGACATTTGAGAAGCTCTCCGTGCATAAATTTACACCGGGGATATAGCCATCGTGTTTATTAGGATTAGCGCGATTGATGGTATCTTTGAAGGCAATGTAGGGCATTCCTGTTTCCACTTGGGAACGCATGATACTTTTAAATAAGTCCCGGGCATTGATTTTTTTATAGAGAACAATCTCTTTATCTAAATTAGCTTCTACTAAACGATAAGCCTCTTCAAATTCTTCCCCCCACAGTTCCGCTAATTCTATACCTAATTTTGTGCGAACTTCGTAGGGATCTACTAATGTCCACTCGGCTTTAGTTATCACCCGACGCATGAATTCATCGGTGATAACTAATTGGGGAAAAACATCATAAGCTTTGCGTCTTTGATCGCCGTTTTCTGTCTGCATTTCCAGAAATTCTGGCACATCTAAATGCCAGATGTCAACACCGATAGTTACTGCCCCGGCGCGTCTTCCCCCCTGATTTACTGCAATAGCTGTATCGTTGAGTAATTTAATCCAAGGAATAATCCCACCGGAAGCATTAGCTTTCCCCATTACCCAGCTACCAGTGGCGCGAATTCTACTCACATTCACCCCGACACCGCCACCATTTTTGGAGATGCGGGCAGCATTAGTAATCTCGCTGAAAATGCTTTCTAAACTGTCGTCAATGGAGAGGATAAAACAACTGGTTAGGGAACCTTTGGGTGTGCGTAAATTGGCTAAAATTGGGGTGGCAAGAGAGATTTTTCTTTGAGCAATTGCTTGATAAAATTTCTTAGCCCAGGGGAGTCTATTAGCCGGCTCTTCCACAGTGGCAAGCAGTAAGGAACAGGTTAATAATGCCTCTTGGGGTAACTCATTTTTGAGTAAATAACGGCTAGTGATTAACAATGCCCCAGCGTAATCATAATCGATATCCCAATCGGGATTAATCCAAGAACCAGCTTCTTTTAATTCTGCTTCGGAATAGATGAGAATCCTTTCGTCGTACAGCTGATTTTTAACTTGAGTTTTGACAGTTTTCTCGTAATTTCCGTATTGATAACCCCGCACTACTAATGTATCTTTCCACAGACTCCAAATATGCAATCTTCCGGCTACATAGCGCCAATCTGGTTCCTCGGGACTACACATTTCTAGGGCGCAATTGATTAAATTATCCTGTATTTCCCTAGTGGTAATCCCATCCCGCAGCCGTGTGGTTAAACCCGCTTCTAAGGCAATAGAATTGACTTTTTTGCCCTCACAAGCCCACTCTACCACGTCGCGAATTTTGCCGATATTTAAGCTTGTGGTGGAACCATCGCGCCGAATCACTCTAATTGCATGGCTGCCCATATTAGCTAAAGGGGTAGAACGAAAGGGTATTACTTCGTTATTTTTGTGAATGGAAACGGCAGTAGTCAAGGGCTTCGATTGCATAATTGGGAAATTGCGGCGTTAAAAAAACTTGACAAATTAATCTATTTGTACTAGAGTATTCTATCAGATTTTCGGGGAAAACACAACATCTAGCGTGTTAAATAATTTTATAACCCTATATGTAGTAGAGCGAGGATTGTTTTGTCCCCCAAAACAGTGTTTTCGATGACATTTTTCGCAAAAAATTCTCAATTTTCTCGGAAAGATAGTTTTTTTGTACGCTTGACAAAAAGTTTATTCTTTGATAGGAAAAACAGATTGACAAAATATTTCCGATCCCATTGTGCTTGACTGCTGAGGAGGTTGTGGTGAGACTTTATTTGTTCTTAACTTTTCGATAATCTAAGACAAGAGTGGATTAAAAGTCAAATTTCCTCCGAGAACCTCTGAGAGAGTAAATTTTCTCTTTTCGCTATTTAGTGGCTTACCGCTAGAATAATAGGACAAAAACGCTATATATAGCGTCTAGCCAGTAGAGGACAAGGATGAAATATTTAGAAGAATGGCGTGGTAGCGGGGTGGATGCGGAGTTAATCGCTCTCAATGTCACCGGTTTAGCGGGGCTATCTCCCAGTGAATACCTACTCTACTCCCAAGAATTACCGCGACGCAATGATGGCAGGGTTAGGGATAGTATTCTCAAGCGTTATGAACATACCAGTCAAGGAGGTTGGTGGTGTTCAGGAATTGACTTATTAACGGGCAATTATGACCCTTGGGGCTGTTTTAAGCCCGATTTTCCCCGTTTAAGCTTCGATAAGGCTAAACCGATTAAGTACGAACATCCTCCCCAAACCCCTACGGGAGTCTTTGCTTTGCGGGTTCCCCTGAAAATTTGGCAAAAGATAGCCCAACATATCAGTATTAATATTTTAACTGAAGAAGTGGATAATAAGCAAGAGGATCTCGGTTTTTGGTCCTGGGTAATTAAACATCCAGAGATACCTATTTGTCTTACGGAAGGAGCGAAAAAAGCGGGGGCATTACTAACAGCAGGTTATGTGACAATTGCCTTACCCGGGATTCACAATGGTTATCGTACTCCCAAGGACGAATTAGGGAGGAGAATCGGTAAATCTCATTTAATTCCGCAGCTAGAAAAATTAGCTAATTCAGGACGAAAGATTTATCTAGTTTTCGATCAAGAAACTAAACCGAAAACCCAGCAAGCGGTTAATTTAGCTTTACAGAGAATGGGTTATCTATTCAGTCAGGCTAACTGTGAGGTAAAGGTAGTTACTTGGGATGCTGCTGACGGTAAAGGGGTGGATGATTTACTAATCAATCGAGGAGAAGATTACTTTAAACAAGTCTATCAAAAAGCTACCTCTTGGGAAATTTGGAAAGCAGCGAATTTAAATAGTTTAACTCTCTCACCTCATCTAGAATTAAATAGCCGTTACTTGCCAGATATTTCTATTCCTACATCAGCGCATTTAATGGCGATTAAATCTGCTAAAGGTACGGGAAAAACTGAGTTTTTAGCCAAGATAGTTAAACAAGCTATTGCCAATCAACAAAAAGTTTTAGTTATTGGTCATCGAGTGAAACTGGTAGAGGAGTTATGTCAACGCTTTGGTTTAAACTATATCAGCAAAATTAGGGATAATCCTGCGGCACAAATTTACGGTTATGGTTTATGTATTGACTCTCTTCATCCCCAATCACAAGCTAAATTTCAAGCGGAAGATTGGCAAGGAGCTATTATTATTATCGATGAGATTGAACAGGTTCTATGGCATGGGTTAAATGGGGATACTTGTAAAACTAATCGCGTGGCAATTTTAAAATCCCTAAAGTCCTTGCTGCAAACTGTGGTCAGCAGTGGGGGTAAAGTCCTAGTTGCTGATGCTGATTTAAGTGATATTTCCCTAGATTATTTAACTTCTTTAGCTGCAATTAAACTAGAAACTTTCTTGATTAGTAACGAGTGGAAACCTAGTTATCAAGAAGCTTGGCGAGTTTATAACTACTCCGATAATACTCCCCAACGGCTAGTTAATGATTTAGTTAAACATATTAAAGACGGAGGAAAACCTTTTGTTTGTCTATCAGCACAAAAATTAACCAGTAAATGGGGAACAATTACCCTAGAATCCTATCTAAAAAAGCAATTTCCTCATAAGAAAGTTCTGCGGATAGACTCAGAGTCCTTGCAAGATTCTAGTCACGCTGCCTATCAAGCGATTGGCAATTTAAATCAGTTGTTGCTTAACTATGATATAGTTCTAGCTAGTCCCGCGATCGAAACGGGAATTAGTATTGATATTCAGCAGCACTTTTCTTCAGTTTGGTGTTTAGCACAGGGAATTCAGAATCCCACTTCTATCGCTCAATTTTTAGGGAGAATTAGAGAGAATATTCCTCGTTATATTTGGTCAGCAGTGTACGGATTTAATCAGGTGGGCAATGGGTCCACTTCTATCCCCAAACTTCTCACCTCTGGACACCGATTAACCGAGGTTAATATTCGCTTACTACACCAATCAGATTTAGAATCTCTGGAGGATTTAGATACAACTTTTCAAGCGGAATCTCTTCTTTGCTGGGCTAAAATGTCCGTGCGAGTCAATGCTTATATGCTTAATTATCGTCAGTCAATTCTAGGAATTTTACAAGCAGAAGGTCATAGAATTAAAGAACGAAATCAGGAAGAAGAACTAGACATAACTAATCAGTTAACGGAAGCAATTGAAGAAATTATGGAACATAATTATCGTTCTGAATGTGATGCGATTGCCAGCGCAGCTGAGATAACGGAATCAGAGTGTCGTCTGCTAAAAAAACAGTTAATTAAGTCAGTAAAAGAAAGGAGAATTCTTAGAAAATATGACCTATACAAACGCTATGGAATCCCCGTCACACCGCAATTAGTGATTAAAGATGATCAAGGATGGTATCAAGAACTACGCCTACATTACTTTTTGACAATTGGGCGACAATTTTTGTGTGATCGAGATGCTTTAATTGCGCGTAAACTGATAGAATCAGGTCACGGAAGTTTATTTATTCCCGATTTTAATAGTAGTCAATTAGGAGTGATTATCGGGACGTTAGAATTGTTGGGAATTCCCGTATTATTAGCTAATCCTGAAAGAGAATTAAATAATCATGATGCCGATTTACAAAAAATGGCGGAAATTGCCGTTAAAAACCGTAACGAGATTAAAACTATCACCAAGATTAACCTCGCTAATACTTCCCGTCCTCTGACGATTATTCGTAATTTTTTAAACTTGTTAGGTTATAAATTAACCGACAAGGGCAGCCAGAGAATTGCTAAAAAATTCCTAAAAGTTTATCAGATTGTTGCACCTTATGATGGTAGAGAACAAGTGTTTCAACAATGGTTATTTAGAGACGAAAAATGTGCGGGAAGTTCCGAGTTTTGGTATGAATAAGGTTCTTAGGGACTTGTTATACAATTAACCAAGGCAGGATTCCGTTTTTGTAACGGGGATTTATACCCCGCTCCAAAAACTTTTCCACTTAAAAGGCAAGGTTTTAGACCCAGTTTTTTTCGATAATTAATTAAAAGAATCCTCTAGGTTATTTTTCGGTACATTCAAAACAGGATTTTGGTCAAAGAAACCCCAAGACATAATCTTAAAACCTGCTGGATGTACGGTCATAATTGGCCATTCTTCCGGACGAGGAATATGGGTAACACCGTAGGTGTACCAGACGACTAAATCCTCATTGTCGAGAGATTCATTATCAGCAGTATATTGTGGTAAACCTCGACCTTTTTTGCCTTGATTGGGGTAATCTCCCGCTGCATAAAGTTCGTTCGCTTTGTAACGAGTTGCCCAAAAATGATGGGTAGCAAATTCACCCCGTTGACGAGAATTCGCTTGGAAATTGGGATAATAAATTGAATTTGTCGATGGCATTAACATATAACTTGTCGGCATTCCGAGGGAGTTTTTCTGATTCTTATTCATTACCATCCAAGCGCGACTTTCAGCTAAATTCACATCACGAATTGCCTCGGATTCTTGCTGAAGATTTCTTTCGGACATAGTGAAGGCATTACCAAAGGGATTCTTTTCTGGTGATAAAGTAGAAACCTTCATTTCAGTAACAGAATTTTTAACCCCATCCACATCGAAATCAAGACGAAAATTTAAGAAGTGCTGATGATTAATCGCTTCCACATTTGCCGCTACTAATGTCCCAAATTGGTCGCCATGATTATGAGCATTAGTGACATCATGAGTCGCTTTAGCTAACATAATTCCCGTTAAATCGCTGCGCTGTTCTAAAGTACCATCTTCATGAAAAATCCAGTTAATTCCATAGTCATAATTACCAATAGCAGCCACGGTACTAACCACTAATTGACGGGCGCGACGACCTTCAAAAGTTTCCGTGTTAAAATCATAATGTCGCCAGAGAATTCCCGCATCTTTTTCGTAAATACCTATGATATTTTCTCCGATATAAGGTTCCCCATTATCATCAGCAAACAAGGTATTTAACAAGACAGTATTTTCAGGAACATCATTACCTTTATCCAAGGGAGTCGATAGCCAACCAAAACGATATTCTCCCACATCAAAAGCACTACGAACCGCCCATTCTCGCGAGGTATCGGAGTAGGGAACTAGCATTTCTGACAGTCCTGCACGATACAAAATCATTCTATCTTTACCTTTATCATTGTAGGTAACTAGATAAAGAACTAACCCCTCTCTTGGGTGCATGAGATAACGAAATTTCCAATTTTGCCAGCTAACTTCGTTACCCTTAATCTGAAAAGTTGTCCCCTGCGGTTGTTGAATTCTTAAAGGTTTTAGGGCTTTTTGAAGGGGTGAAAGGGTTTTTTCATCGTAATCAAAATTGGCTTTTGAGAAAGGTACAATCCCAGTATCTCGCACTTCAAATACTTGGCGATTATTTAAATCTACCGTCACTGACAAACCTTCGATTGGTGCGCCATAATAATTATTACGATCCTTGCCTTTATAGTAAGTAATCCCGCGAATTAAGCGCTTTCCCGATGCTTGTTCTTTCTCGCTCATCATCCCAGTAGCCCAACCGTCAATGATGACGTTTTCAAAGTCAGTAATCCCGCGTTTTTTCATAGCTTCTTGCCAACGAATATCAGCTTTAGCTACTTGATCAAGAATTTCGTATTCTTCATCTAACAATGGTGGTTGTCCCGTCGATACTTCTTGCCATGAGATAATTTTACTCGCTTTGGTATCGACAATAGCCTCATAGGTTTTATTCAGTCTGGGTTCCAGAATTACTAAAAAAGCCTGACGAGGAATAGCATCTCCTTTTTTAAAGTTTAAAACAGTTTGCTTATCGGGTTCTTGTAAAGAAATATTAGGAAATCTGGCGAACTCTGTCAGGGATTTGTCTTTTTTCACCACAGTTACCGCCATTTTAATCTCATTTTCTGTGAGGGGATCGAGAGGATGGCTAATCCCCGGGGATTGGGCGAAAGTTTTCCCAAAAATTAAGATCACTCCGCAGCTGATTACAAATAAAATCGTCAGTGGTCGCCACCATGAGTATTTTTTCAGCATAGAAATCCCTCGATAAGGCTAAAAGATGGTCAATCCTAGACATGATAATCTGGGATGTCATAATTAACCTTATATCTTTTCAAAAAATTAAGATCGATGTCGGCAGTATTAGCGCAGCTTGATGCAGATTAAATTGTTAATTTTGCCACAATACAAGGCGTTGCTGAATCAAGCTATGAATGCCAACCGTGCCATCCTATCTAAAAGTTAGTTTGCCAGAAGCTTCCTATCTCAAATCAGCAACGCCAACCCCTGCCAACCGAAACCGATAGCAACTCCTCAACTACCAGCCAAAACAGCGATCCAAACGAGATTAAATCCAGTTAATAGAGTTCAGACTTGATAGGGATTACCCAAGCGATCCACAAAAACGTTGTAATCTAAGGGTAAACGCCCCGGATTAAGCCGTGGTTCCGCTGCGTAACCGATGGGAACGACAACAGCGATCGCCAGATCGGGATGATCGGCAGCACCGATCACAGCTTTTACCTTGTCCTCGATCCAACCGTTGAGAAAACAACTAGATAAACCGAGACTTTCGGCAGCTAAAACCAGATGAGTAGCGGCGATCATGGCATCTTTAATCGCATATTCCCGGTTTTTTTCGCCCAAATCCTTTTGAAATCCCGGGATTGCCTGTTTGAAATATTTTACCGTGCCTTCGCTCCAGGCACCTGTACTGAGAGCCTGTTCATAGATGGGAGTTAGATCTCCTCCTCCTGCGGCAGCATCGGCAGCAAAAACAAAAGTAACCGGCGCTTGGATAATTTGCTTTTGTCCCCAAGCGGCCTCGGCTAAAGCGGCCTTTTGTGCCTCATCTTGTACTAAAATAATTCGCCAATCTTGGATGTTGAAACTACTAGGTGCGGCAACGGTTAATTCTACTAGGGTTTTCAGCAGTTCCGGAGCGATCGGATCGGTGGTAAAATTTTTAATAGAACGACGTTGATTAATCGCCGTGGGAACATCGAGAGGCAAGGTCATAAAGTCAATGGATCAAGTTAAATACTTCTAATTATTATAAGGTCAGGTTATCAGCCCCAGCCTTCGGTGTGACAAAACAGAAATGGGGTGCATCTCACATTTGCAGAAATACCGACAATCAGCAATTATCAGTGACTTTTAAATGATGACAAATGTATCAGCATCTCCGTGTAAGCATCCCACCGAAAAACTAATGCGCTTCGGGGTTTGGGGGGTAGAAGCCCCCAAAAGCTGGGATTGAGTGATAAAATCGCAAGTAATGCCCAATTTTAAAAGAGAGTTTCCCCTGAAAAATCCCAACTTAGTAGATTGACAAAAATGAGATGCACCCACAGAAACAGTAAAACATCGGGGTTAAATTGTGGCAGTCAGGAAAAGATCGACTATACTGTTAAACTTAAACAGGTCATAACCCAATGACCATCTAGCTATCATCATGTCACCGCCACAAAGATCATTTTATGCTTTCTGAGCCGGAACCGAGCGACACCCTCACCACTGCCACCGTCAATATGGGCGATCAAACTACCGATATCAAGCCAATTTTAGCCTTAAAAGAGTTGGTCGCCAGTTTATATCGCGAACAAAACAAAGTTCAAAATCTCTTAAGTTCCCTCGGTTTTGCCCTGCGGAGTTTCAATAATTTAAACCAATTCCTCGATCTTACCCCCTTGATGGCCGCACGAGTGGCAGACGCGGAGGGTGGGGCGTTGATTTTGAGCAAAAATAACGGTCAAGTAGCCCTCGATCAACTCCATTGCCAAGATAATCAAATTAATGGGGAACTACGCCGACAATTAGAGGCAATTATCCGACAATTAAACCAAGAAGCGACACTTGAGAACAAAAATAATCGATCGCTTCTCGATAGTCTCGATCATCAGATCCGGCAAACTCTCGGACAGGGTACGCAGATTTATAGTACGCCTGTTTTGGTAAAAAATAGTGAGCGGGGACGTTTATACGTTTTCAGTCGCGATCCCGATTATGGTTGGACCCCCACCCGTCGTAAACTGTTGCAGCTAGTGGCCGATCAAACGGCGGTAGCTATAGCTAATAATGAATTAACGGTCGAATTACGGGCCAAGGAACGTCAGGATCGAGAGTTAGAAATCGCTTCCGAAATCCAAAATCGTCTTTTACCCCGGCAATGTCCGAAAATTCAGGGGGTAGAATTGGCAGCCCACTGCAAAACAGCCAATCGCGTTGGTGGCGATTATTATGATTTTATCCCCTGCAACTACGATCAATTTAAACCAGCAACGGAGGCGGAAAGGGAAGCTAGTACCGCTCCTTGGAGTATAGTCATCGGTGATGTTATGGGTAAAGGTGTCCCGGCAGGATTATTGATGACCATGACCCGGGGAATGTTGCGAGCGGAAGTGTTAAATCGTCACTCCCCGGCCCAGATTTTGCGTCATCTCAATCGGGTTATGTATGCCGATCTCGATAATTCTCATCGTTTCGTGACATTATTTTATTCCGAGTATGATCCCCTGACGCGCCGTCTTGGCTACAGTAATGCTGCCCATTATCCCACCCTCTGGTGGCGGGCTAAAACGGCAGAGTTAGAGTCTCTTGACACGGAAGGAACATTAGTGGGTTTAGAGGCCGATTCTATCTATGATGATGCCCAAGTGCAATTAGAAGCGGGAGATACGCTAATTTATTATACCGATGGCTTTACCGATGCAGTCAACTCGAAAGGGGAAAGATTTGATCAGAAAAATTGGCTATCGGCAGTTAAAGAAGCCTGTCAACAGTACACCGATCCCGAACAGATTCTAGAATATTTATTTGGAAAAGTGGCCGCTTTTACCGGTTTAGGAAATGACAGTAGTGACGATATGACTTTAGTAGTTATGCGAGTGAAATCGGAGGAATAAATCATCAATTAGCTCAATTCTCCTCTTGCCAAGGAGCAAATAAAGGCAATAAAGCTAACCCGGGTAAAGCGGCAATTACCGTGATTAAAAAGAACCACTGCCAACCGATCGCTGCAGCTAAAACTCCGGCGGGAGCCACCAAAATATCGCGACTAAAGGCCATTAAACTTGATAAAAGGGCGTACTGAGTAGCGGTAAAACGAGCATTACAAAGACTCATTAAAAAAGCCACAAAAGCGGCAGTGACTAAGCCACCACAGAAGTTTTCAATATTAATAGCTAAGACCATAAAAGGATAATTTTGCCCTAAATTTGCTAAAATAAAATAGACTAAATTACTAATAGCTTGCAAGCCGCCAAAAATCCAGAGCGATCGATTAATTCCCCAACGACTTAACAGGGAACCACCTAATAAAACTCCCACCATAGTTGCTATCATGCCCATGCCGCCTTGGATCGCCCCGATAGCGGTTTGACTGAAACCAGTTTTTAAGAGAAAAGGAGTCACCATATTATTAACTAAAGCATCCCCTAAACGATAGAGAACAATAAAGGCGAGAATGCTGATTCCTTGACCTATTTGATAGCGTTGAAAAAACTCTTGGAAAGGCAACCAAACCGCCTCTAAAAGGGTTTGAGGAGTATCATTCCTAGGGGGAGTAGCTGGGGCGAAAAAAGACCAAATAATCGTTAAAGCCATCAATCCAGCTAGGAAAAGATAGACAAGGGGCCAGGGAAATTGATCGGCTAAAATTAAAGCGATCGAACCAGTTAAAATTAAAGCCAAACGATAACCTAAAACCCCGATCGCTACCCCGGCACCCATCTCCCATTTTTCTAAAATATCTGTGCGATAGGCATCGTAGGCAATATCTTGAGTGGCACTAAAAAAAGCGATCAGTAGAGCATTAATTGCCAATAATTCCAAAGATTGTTTTGGTTGTTGAAAAGCCATAAAACCAATCGCTAAAGTTAAACAAATTTGAGCGATTAAAATCCAACCGCGACGACGACCAAGAAAAGGAGGAATATAGCGATCGAGCAAGGGAGACCAAAGAAATTTGAGAGAGTAGGGGAGGGTAACTAAACTAAATAAACCGATCGATTTCAGATCAACTCCTTCGGTGGTCATCCAAGCTTGCAGGGTGCGACTGGTGAGCAACAAGGGCAATCCGGAAGCAAAACCTAAGAATAACAAAGCCGCCATTTTTTGACTGCGGAACACTTGCAAATAAGCGGAAATTTCTTTGATCATAGAGAGGATAGGAGGATAGATTAGATTAAAGAATATAGTTAATTGACCCAAAAAGAAAGAGATTAGTTCTGACCGGCATCATTCCATCTTAACCATGGCCCGGCGATCAAAAAAAATTCCCGAAAAATAGCGGTCTTTCCCCCAGCGGGGGCTATAGGCAGTAGAATAGATGAGATTTTGATTCAGTAGTCTTGAAAAATTGCGGTCTTCTCCCTAAGATAGATGCTTGATTCCCCCAACTAAATCCCACCCCTATTTACCCTTCCCGGATAAGGACCGCCATCCCCATCTTCCCTCCCGACTCCTGTGATTAAAGTGGACTCCTGTTTTATCTCATACCTATTGTCTCATCCCTCCGACTCGGAAGCGACCGGTGACACTGCCGCCATTACCGTCGAGGTGCGTTTGGCCCAAAGCCAAGATCTCAAAAGCTTGGCGGAGATTCTCGCCGATAGTTTTCTCCCCACGGCCAATTATTGGTCTTTTCTGCGTCCTATCTTTAAATTAGGCATTTACGAGGACTTACGGGGACGATTGCGCGGTGATACCCCTTACTATCACTGTCTGGTAGTCAGTCAAACCAGCGTCACTGCTACGGGTTCTCAGGAAATTATTGTCGCTACGGCGGAAATCAGCTTAAAATCCAGTTCTTTTTTGGCTGTTCCCATTCCTTATATTTCTAATTTAGCCGTTAGTCCCGATCGCCGGCGTGCCGGTCTGGCCCGGAGATTGCTGCTCAAGTGTGAACAGATCGCTAGAGAATGGGGTTTTGAGGAACTTTCCCTCCATGTTCTCGATAATAACCTAGCGGCCCGGTCACTGTACTTAAGTAGCGGTTATCGTCTGCAAAAAACCGACGGTTGGTTGGTCAATTGGTTATTTAATCGACCACAAAAGTTATTTCTGCACAAAAAAATCAGCCAATGAGGAGATAGGAGACAGGAGTCAGGAGATTATTTTTATTTATTCTCCCCACTTCCCCACACCCCACACCCCACACCCTACACCCCACTCCCCACACCCCACCAGCAAACCCTAGTATAGATATTTCTGCAAAATTGCGATGCAGAACAACGATAAGGAAAAATTCTGCTATATTATCTGCTAACTCTCTAAAAAACCCAATTAGTTTAATAATCTTTTCCGGGTATCTGAGAAAACAAATAGTTGATCTCTTTAAATATGGTTTTAGGGAGATAATTAGTGACTGTGTGAGGCAATTTGTGGTTAATAAGACAAAATCAAGACTTAAAAGCGGAAAATCAGGGAAATTAGCAGCTAAACCTGTGAAAAAGCGGCGATTGTCCAGTAAATGGTTCCTGACAGCCCTAGGCTTAACTGGCTGCGCCCTAGTTTCCGCTACGGCGGGGGCTATGTTGGCTGTGTCTCTCTCCTCCACACCTTTGCGACAAGCTGCCCTTAGTCCCGAAGAAGCCGCCGCTTTTAACAATCAGCAGGCCATATCCTATGAAAATCTGCAACTTCCCGCCCTCAACCGTCCCGTTAATATTCTGGTGGTGGGTGCGAAAGTGTTGACATCCGATGTCAAGGAGGCACAAACCCCAGATTTGGGTTATCATGCCCCGGTTAATTCCTTGGAGGGTTTAACCGATACCATGCTGTTACTGCGTTTTGACCCCCAAAGACAGAAGTTAACCATGCTTTCCATCCCCCGGGATACCCGCACCGATATCGAGGGTTACGGGGAGAAAAAAATCAATCAAGCTAACGCCCTTGGGGGACCTGCTTTAACGGCGGAAACGGTTAGTCATCTTTTAGAGGGAGTCGCTATCGATCGCTATGTTCGCATTAATGTGCAGGGTGTGGAAAAATTAATTGATGCTTTGGGGGGAGTGACGATATATGTTCCCAAAGACATGAAGTACCAAGATTTTAGTCAACACCTCTACATTGACCTGAAAAAAGGGGAACAACACCTCAACGGCGAGAAATTCCTCCAGTTTGCCCGTTTTCGTTACGATGCTAAAGGCGATATCGGTCGTATCCAACGACAACAGCAATTAATGCGGTCTTTAGTGGAACAAACCCTAAAACCAGCAACTTTATTGAAAATTCCCGATATTATCGAGGTTATCCGCACCCATATCGATACTAATCTCAGTTTAGAGGAGTTACTCGCCCTAGCCGGTTTTGCCTCCAAAACTCAACGCGCTGATGTGCAAATGCTACTGCTACCAGGAGACTTTAATGGTGATGGTCGGCAAGGGATCAGTTATTGGTTGCCCAATCAAAGTAAAATTCAAGAGCTAGTGGCTCAACATTTTAACCACGGCTCTTTTATGGCTGACATTGAGGAAACCACGCAACCGACTCGCATAGCTGTGGAAGATAGCATCGATAATCCAGAAGCGGTGCAAACTCTAGTCAGATATCTGCACTCATTGGGTTATGAAAATGTTTTTGTCTCTAAGTCTTCATCGCCAATTCTAGAAACTACCAGAATTATTGCTCAAAAAGGGGATGATTCCCTGGCTGCTGCCCTGCATAATAGCCTTGGTGTCGGGGAAGTTTTGGTGGAAAGTACAGGGAATCTCGCTTCTGATGTGACGATTAAAATTGGTCAAGATTGGCAAGAAAAATCAGCTAATCTTTCTGATCTATCCCCTGGCAACTAAGAGAAAAATCAACTTTATCTGAGTTAGGAGTTACCCATTGACAAAAAACTCATCCATTATCAGTTATCATTGATTAATGATTGGTCACTGATTACTGATTACTTTTTACTCTCCCATGACTCCTTTTGTCGAGACACTGAAAACTCCTTTAACTAAGCAAAAAATCTCGGTTCTGCAAATTAATTTAGGGAAAAGATGTAACCTTGCTTGTAGCCATTGTCATGTGGAAGCTAGTCCAGTTCGCTCCGAAGAAATGACTCCAGAAGTGTGCGAACAAATTATCGAACTGATCGAAAGATTTCCCCAAATCAAAACCGTCGATATGACCGGTGGCGCTCCCGAAATGCTCTACGGTTTTAAACCAATTGTGGAAACCTCTAGAAAAGCAGGAAAAGAGGTAATTGTGCGCTCGAATTTAACTATTTATTTCGAGAAAGGATTTACTGATATTCCTGAATATTGCGCTGCCCATCAGCTGCGGGTGGTGGCTTCTTTACCCTGTTATCTTGCCGATAATGTGGATAAAATGCGCGGTCTGGGAGTCTATGATCGATCGATTGCTGCTTTACAATGGTTAAACCGTCTCGGTTACGCTCAAGAGCCGAATTTGATGGTCGATTTAGTCTATAATCCCCAGATTCCTAAGTCAGAGAATTTTTCTCTTACACCGGATCAGGTATCCCTAACACGGGATTACAAAAAGTTCTTGCAAGAACATTTTAATATTTCTTTTAACAATCTGTTGACTATCACTAACCTACCCATTGGAAGGACGCGCTTCCATCTGGAACACCAGCAACTCTATCAACCCTATCTTCAATTCCTCGAAGACCATTTTAATGGCGATACTGTCGAATATTTGATGTGTCGTAATCAGCTTTCGATCGATTATTTGGGTAATATCTATGACTGCGATTTTAATCAGATGGAGGCTCTTGCTGCTTGCACCAGTCAAGGCCGAAAATTAACCCTGCTAGATTTATTACAAGCGGGTAGTTTAGATGTAATTGCAGAGGTACAAACCGCTTCCTATTGCTACGGTTGCACTGCCGGCAGCGGTTCCAGTTGTGGGGGAGCTTTGACTTCAAACTGAACAAGTGTACTGGAAATAGTCAAAAGTTTGGCCGATGATTAGGGACCAGAAAAAACCGCCGATTCGATATCTTGGCGACTAAGGGAGTATTTAAAAGCGCGATTGATGTCACTGCCGTCATTGGCTGCCCGAAGGTAACGAACGGTGATTTCTTCGATATCGAGGCAGATTTCCGCTTTCCATGTCGGTTTTTCCACAGTCCAACAGTGGACATTCTCGGTATTTTTCCGACAACCTAACTTAACTAGCCATGCTTCGATCGCCGGTAAGGGATGATTATAGAGGGGAGTATCAGCAGTGGGAATCTTCATCGCATCTAAATCAAAAATAATTGGGCTACAGTGACAGCATTCTCTCCTCGAAGCATAGCAATAATCACCGCCAGTAACAAGCAGCCGAGCAGGGTGAGTGCCAAGATAAACAAAGCAAAAATCTCTCCCGAAGATAGGGGGCGATCAGTCGGATCGAGATAGGCGCTACGATTAGCTATGGGTTCATCGCCATCGGGGATGGTTTGGATGACATTCCAGCGCGAGTAACCTATCTGTAAATCATACAGGGAACGGCGATCGGGATTACTCAGGGTGGCATAAGCTTCGTTAAGACGCTGGAATTGAACCGTTGCCACTTCGGGGCTGAGTTCGGTAGTATCGGGGTGGTATCGTTTACTCAGTTCCCGATAGGCGCGTCGTACTTCGATCACCGAGGCACTCGGATGTAGTCCTAAAATGGCATAATAGGTATTGGCAAAGCGCGAGTTAGCGGCAATGACTCGCGAGGTGGTTTGGGAATTATCGCGCTCGAAGGTCACAAGATTTTTTACACTAAAAATTGGGTTTAAAGCCTCGCCCTTTTAGGGCGACTTTATGTGATGTATGATATTAAGAATAGCGGGCCGGGTAAGCAACCGCTCAAAAAACCCAGTCATCGCAGGATGAACGCACCTTGAAAACTAGAGTTATGGGGTTCTATAGGGGAATGCTCCTATAGGTAAAAGCTCTAAGCGTCAAGTACCAGAGAAACCAATTATTTTAGAGGTTTTGAACTGTATCGTAGGGCATACGAAAACAGGCTTCTGTAAGGGAGCGAAAGTCTGAGGAGAGAACCACCTCTGGGTGGGATTTCGCCAGGAATCTAATTCAAGTGGACTCGTTGAGCCAGAAATTCTCAGCAGTGATGCGAGAAGAATCCACGTCCGTTTACGGCGTGGGGTATGTCAAACTAAAAATTGTCTTAATATTCTAACCCTGTTGATCATGAAATCTCGTTATCGGCTGCGTCTTCAGATCTTTCTTGTCTTTCTCATTGTTGCTCTGACGAGTTTCTCTCCTTGGCTAACCCCTAGCGCCTATGCGGGGATCGATGACGATCGCCTTGATGGTAATATTTTTGTGGTCTATGCGGGTAATGGTTCCCTAGTACCACCGCGTTTAAATTTAGCAGAAACTTTTCAACGGAAAATTCCAGCTATTATTGTCTATTATCTGGATGATAGTAGTGATTGTAAGCGATTTGCGGCGATTGTCTCCCGTTTTCAAGAGTTTTACGGTCGCGCCGCCAGTATTATCCCCGTTAGTGTCGATTCTATCCCCTTAAAGTCTTCCTATCGTGCCGATGAACCGGGTTACTATTATCGCGGTGGGGTTCCCCAAACGGTGGTTTTAGACCAACAGGGTAAAGTCGTTTATGATGGTTTGGGCAATGTTAAATATGAAGATGTGGATGATGTCTTAAGAAAGGTTTTTGATCTTTTACCTCGATCGCAATCGGTAGAGTTAAAACGACGCTCTTTTAACGAGTTTAACGCTGAATTGCGCTAGTTACCTCCTTTTTTATCCTCAATTGAACCAAAAATAATCATTTAGAGATGCTGTCAGCAGCGTCTCTATCTTGTTTGTAGGAACAATAAAATTATTTACTTATTGCTTTTATTATCATTTAAGATTTATTTTAACCAATAAATGCTGGGCAATTCAGATTTTATCTGAAATAGCACTTGAAAAATATTCGCAATAGTGCCAGACTGGAAAAAGTTTGCTAACCTGATTATACTGAGAACAATAATCATTCTTATAGGTGTGAGAGACAGCAATGAAAATCAAGCAAAATTTCCTAACAGCAGCGATATTACTGGGTTTTTCTAGTCCGGTACTGGCTAATAGTCTCGAAAACCTCTCTAGTAACCCCATGGCACAGGTAACAAGTGTCAATCAATTGCGGGATGTTTCTCCCACCGCCTGGGCGTTTGAGGCCTTAAGAAGTCTCGTGGAGAGGTATGGTTGTATAGTAGGTTATCCTGACCGCACTTTTCGCGGTGAACGCGCTTTAACTCGTTGGGAATTTGCCGCCGGGTTGAATGCTTGCTTAAATACCCTAGAAAGATTGATTCAGGAAGGAGTAGCGGTATTAAAAGAAGATCTAGACAGAATTAAGCGATTAGTCAGCGAATTCGAGACAGAATTAGCGGCATTAGGGGCAAGGGTTGATAACTTAGAAAATCGAGTCGCTTTTCTGGAAAATAATCAATTTTCCACCACTACTAAATTAACTGGGGAAGTGGTGATGGCATTATATGGGGTAGCCACAGGAGAAAAAAACGGTGGTGAAGGGATTCCCCAAGTGCCAGCTTTTGGTTATCGGGCCCGTTTAGAATTAAATACTAGCTTCACAGGCAAAGATTTACTCTATACCCGTCTAGCAACGGGAAATATTGCCGATTTAGCCGATACCACCGGAACTTTTGAAAGTACCTTAGCTTTTACCCAACCGGACGGCAATGATTTATTGCTAGAAGTTTTAAACTACAGTTTCCCCCTAACGGAAAATATCCACCTCTGGTTAGAAGCGACGGGAGGTGCTAAAGATGACTTTACCAATACCCTCAACTTTTTGGATGGAGATGGCGCTAGTGGGGCGCTTTCCGCTTTTGGTACCCGCAATCCCCTTTATTTTGCTCCCGGACAAACTGGACTCGGTTTACAGGGTAATTATGGGGCTTTGCAATTCAGCGCCGGTTATCTTGCTGGGGATGCTAACGATCCTAACCCGGGTGCGGGTTTATTTAACGGTTCCTATACTGCCCTAGGGCAGCTGGGTTATGTTCCAAACGATAATTTTGGCATTGCTTTATCCTACTTTCATGGTTATAACCAATTAGATACGGGAACGGGAAGTCAGCGCTCGAATTTCCGATTTTTCACCGAAGAACTATTCGGGGAGGCTGTCCCGACCATTAATAATAGTTTGGGTTTACAATTTACTTGGCGAATTGTCGATGGTTTTGTCCTCGGTGGTTGGGGGGGTTACACAAAAGCTGTCACCCTTAGCACCTTAGATGGACAACTAGAACGCGGGGATTTAGATATCTGGAATTGGGCGGTAACTTTGGCTTTTCCTGATTTATTTAAGGAAGGAAATACGGCGGGTATTATTGTTGGTATGCAGCCCTGGGTGTCTAGTTCTAGTATTCGATTAAATGATGGTAGTTCCACTAATGATCCCGATACTTCCTTTCATATCGAAGGATTTTATGAGTGGAAACTCACCGATAATATTGCCCTGACTCCGGGGGTAATCGTGATTACTTCTCCTAACTCAAATAATAACAATTCCACCTTAGTTATCGGTACTATCCGCACGACTTTTACTTTCTGATTTATCTAGGCAGCTGGTCAGAAATAAAGATAAAGTATGACGGGATTTGACATCATTTCTCGACGGCCTGCTGCTGTTCCTGCATCTCGCACTCTCAACTAACTGAATTAAGGGGGCATTTATGGTATTTTTAGAGACAATTTAGCCTAATTTTGTAGGTTACTTTTTCGGTGGATTTAGAGGGTTTTAGTTTACGCTTCAGGGTTGAAGTTGTGGCGAAGAGGTCGAGGACGATTTGAGTAACACTGTTAAATGTGATTAAATAAACTACAATGAAAGTTGAAGATACACCTAGTTACCTAGTTAAGCCATGAAACAAGTTCTCAAAAATATTAAGGTATCGGAGATTCCTACACTAATCGCTCAGTTAGGTCTTTCTCCTGAACAAGAAGTTAATCTGACGATTGAGGAAAATTCAGAAAGTCTTATCTCAATTATGGATAAAGTCGGTAAAAAGGCTCAAGCTAAAGGTTTGACAGAAGATAAACTAACAGAACTATTAGTAGATGAATCCTAATCGAGTTGTTATAGATACCAATGTTTTTATTAGTGCTTTACTCAATCCCCTAGGAACACCCAAAAAAGTAATCAATATAGCAGTCAGTCAATTTACTATTCTCCAGAGCGAGGCAACTTATCAAGAATTGGCAACGAGAATAAGTAAAAAGAAATTTGACAAATATTTAGAAAAAGATGATAGGTTAGATTTCTTGTCGTCTCTTAAAAATAGGAGCTTATTTGTTGATATATTGCATGAAACGAGAGTTTGTTCCGATTTAGATGATAATAAATTCTTAGAATTAGCCGTGTCTGGAATGGCACAATACATCATAACAGGCGATAACGATCTTTTAATTCTCAATACTTATCAAGGGATTCCAATTATCAATCCAGCAGAGTTTGTCGCCTTTTTCTAGTGTCACTGAGAATTTTTTGAGGGACGAATGCAAAAAAATACCCCCCTCAAGATTGAATGAAGGGGTATTTATGGTATTTTTAGAAGCAATTTAGCCTACTTGTGTCGTTTACTTTTTAATGGCGATACAATGAAGTTACCACCACTTAATGAAACCTCTATGAGCCTCATCCTTCCTACTGAACTTCTGCAAACAGTCCAAATGACTGAAGCTCAAATGCTCACGGAAATCGCTATCATGCTCTATCAGCAGCAACGTCTTCAATTTGAACAAGCAGCCGAACTAACGGGAATGGCGATCGATGATTTCTACCAATTGCTAGTATCGCGTAATATCCTCACTCCACCCACTGACCCCGACGACGAACCAAAAGAACTCATCCTCACCAGTCTTTGTATTTCTCTTCAGCAAGCTAAAGAGGGCCAAGTACATCCCATCTCTGAACTGTGGGATGGCATAGATGACTGAAAAAATTCCCCCCATTAAGCTTCTTTTCTCCGATCAATTCAAGGATCGACTTCGCATCCTCGCCAAACGCTATCGGAGCATTCGTACTGATATACAACCCCTAATTGATGACCTTCAGATAGGCAAATTCATCGGCGATAAAATACCAGGAATAGGCTACACTGTCTTTAAAGTTCGCCTCAAAAACAGTGATATTCAAAAGGGCAAAAGTAGCGGCTATCGTGTTATCTATCAACTTAAAGACAATAGTTGTGTTTTGATGATCCTCATCTATGCCAAATCTGACCAAACAGACATCACAGCGCAGCAAATTCAAGACATCATTAATAAGTTTGACAATTTTTATTTTTAGAAGTATTAATAGATGCCAAAAATAAACCCCCTCAAGATTGAATGAAGGGACATCGATGGTATTTTTAGAGGCAATTTAGCCTACTTTTGTGGTTTATTTTTCAGTGGATTTAGGGGGTTTTAGTTGGCAACTGATAATAAAGCTTCTTCTATTGGCTTTGGTAACTCAATAGCATGAAACCGATTCACAGAAAAAGCGTAATCTTCACCACTTTCATCAATAACCCGAATTAGACTGTTTATTTCTGCTGTCTCATCAGGGATAACGCGGTATATTTTGCCAACTTCTAGTGAAGCTTCGTAGCCTTCATTATTGAGACAAACTGCGAACTTATTTGTTGGAGATGACTCTATTTTCATGGTCAATCGAGAAAGGGTAACTTGAGCTTAAATTCTTTTTTGCCGATGCCATGAGCTTCATACCAATGGACTTCAGCTAACCTTACTATACCATTGGGAAGCTGAACTTGGGCTATGCCCTTTAATTTTCTCCATTTACCTTTGCCATACTGTTTTTGCAACCGTTCCCGATTACGAATTCCTGTTCCTGTGGCAATAATCTCGATATTCGTGATATCGCTGATAATCTCAAAGTCCACGATCGAGCAAGCAATCTTAAAGAGTGGCCTTTCATTATAGCATCTATTGCCAAAAAAGAGATATAAAAAAACAAACCCCCCTCAAGATTGATTGAAGGAGTATTGATGGTATTTTTAGAGGCAATTTAGCCTACTTTTGTGGTTTCTTTTTCAGTGGATTGGGAGGGTTTTAGTTGGCAACTGATAATAAAGCCTCTTCTATTGGCTTTGGTAACTCAATAGCATAAAACCGATTCTTAATGTGTAAAATGTGTAAGGGGAAGAGACGCAAAAAATAAACCCCCTCAACTGACTAAATGAAGGGGGTTATGATATCATTCCAATAGGAAGGGATAGATAGGGTTATAGCCATGAGTATTGATATCTCCGATGAAATTCTCAGTGCAACACGCATGACTGAAGCTGAGATGAGGCAGGAAATTGCGGTCATGCTCTTTCAAAAAGAGAAGCTCACCCTTGCTCAAGCGAGTCGATTTGCAGGAATGAATCGTATTGCTTTTCAACACCTACTTGCAAGTCGTCAAATTCCGGTACACTACGATGTCGAAGATTTTGAACAGGATATTAAGAACTTGCGGGAGATGGGAAGATTGTGATTGTTGTCAGTGATACATCCCCTATCAACAATCTTGCCGCCATTAATCAACTTCATCTGCTACAACAACTTTACCAAATAGTTTTTATTCCTGAAGCAGTTTATCGAGAATTAACTGAGCCTGATTTTCTGGTAGCAGGTTCAATAGAAGTCCAAACCTTAGATTGGATTCAAACTCGAACGGTAACTAACCGCACGGTGATTAAAGCTCTTGCAGATGAACTAGATAAGGGAGAAGCTGAGGCTATTGCTTTAGCACTTGAGTTGGGAGCAGATCAAGTTTTGATTGATGAGCGTCGTGGTCGTAGAATTGCTGCTAGACTTAATCTTCGATACACAGGAATTCTGGGCATTTTAGTTGAGGCGAAGAATCGAGGGTTAATCTCTGAGGTGAAACCCTTGCTAGACGCTTTGATCAATCAAGCAGGATTTTGGGTGGCTGCACCTTTATACAGCAGTGTTTTACAGATTGTTGATGAAGAAAAAAATAAACCCCCTCAAGATTGATTGAAGGGGCATTTATGGTATTTTTAGAAGCAATTTAGCCTACTTTTGTGGTTTCTTTTTCTGATGGTTTGGATGGTTTTAGTTTGCGCTTAAGGGTTGAAGCTGCGCTAGAGCCGAAGGTGATGATACTCAAACTGTTATTTTTTGTACTGTAGATTTTTTGGTTATTTCCTTAGGATGTCTGAACAATTGACCTTCATTTTGGTAGAAAACTTCATAATCCGGGGCCAGTTCAAGACGTAACTGTTTCCATAAACTAATTCCTTCTTGTTTAAAATCCATTTCAGCTTGCTGATTAGGAAAATCTGATAAAGGTGGATAGTCTTGATTTAAAGTCTTATCGTAAGTATCCTGCCATGCGTTTAAACGCTGAATAGTTGCTTGACTTAATGGCAATTCTTCAGGAGCAATGTTATCAATTTCATCTACTCCCCAAATTGGGTAACTTCCATAATCTGCCCACAGTTTGATTCTGATTGCCATAACTATCATTCCTGAATAAGTTTGTTAATTAATCGAGTTGGAGTTGGATTAGCACTCACTAAGTAACCATTATGACTAATTTCTAGAGAAACATACTGAATAATTCCATTGATTTCTACTTGATAAATTATGCGACTTTTTCCTTGTATGCCAATAATTTTTCCCTCACTAATAGCTGTTACAATTAAATCGGGAATTTGTTCTTCAGTAATACCTCTCTGGAGAAAATCTTCTCGATGATTTTCTAGAATATGCAGCAATCCAGAACCTTTGTCACCTGCTTTTCCAGTTTCTAGAAAAACAATTTTCCCGCTAGGATCTTGAGTAATTATGATAATATTTTCTGGGGTATGTTTGATTGCTGCTTTTTTAAGTTCAGCAATCAGGAGTTTTTTCTGATCGTTGTTCGGATTCGAGCTCATTGCCGATTATAGCTCAAGATTGCGTAAGTTGATCTAGTTTACTCATCCCTCAATTATACAATAAAACCCCCTCAAGATTGAATGAAGGGGCATTGATGGTATTTTTAGAGACAATTTAGCCTACTTTTGTGGTTTCTTTTTCTGATGGTTTGGATGATTTTATTTGGCGCTTGAGGGTTGCACCAGCGCCGAGGGTGCCGAGGGCTGCAAGACCAATAATAGAACTGGGTTCAGGAACATTAACACTGATACGTGCGCCGAAGATAGTACCGCTATACGCGCCGCCAGCATCTCTTTGGTAAACATAAAGCCAGTTTAGTCCTGGGTTTAACAAACCCTCAATTCCAGATTGGGAAGCAGAATATTCTGGAAAACGACCCGCACCGCTGAAACTACTACTAAGAGGAGTACCGTTAATATATACTCCAATGGGGTTGGGATCAGGAAATCCTGGAATAAATTCTCCCAAAATATCATCTACTGCCCAATACATCTCGATCGCAGCGTTGTTGATGGTTGGTTCAGGTATGGTAAAAGGATAGGCATACAGCACCGAAGCTGCTGGAGAACCATAAAAAGTCGGTGACGGGCCGACCTCCCAGTTAATCCATCGCGCATTGGGAGCGCTTGGGAGAGAAGGAATCCAAGGAGGGGGAGCAAAGGGAAAATCTGCAACTACCTTGGCAGAACCGCATATATCGAGGCCGGAACAACCTATCCCTTGCGCTTTGAGAAAATCAGCGGCGGTGAAGGGAGGCGACAGTGGACTTACAGGTACTCCCAATGTCCAGTAGGTAATGTTGGTATCTGTTTGACTTGGTGTTCCGGGATTTCCACTCACTTGGCCACTGTTTAGAACTATTGTAGAAGCTTGAACTTGATTTGGTAAAACTGCCGTTACTAGGGTAGCGATGGCGAAGATCCCCAAGAAACTATGGGTAAATTTGCTATTCATCAAACAACTCTCCAATTCGGTTTATATAATTCTGGTTCTAATTTCCTGCCCACAGCTGTATGCTCAGCTAAAATTTATAAATCTTTATATTCTCCTCCCTTCAGATTTTGGGGTTTTTGGGGAGTTCAAGAGCTTGAAATTGTACAATAAGGTTGTACAAATCTCCCCTAAAAATCATGTTAAGCAAAGAAACCACCTACTCTCAAGCGAGGATGAATTTAGCCAGTATCTTGGATCAGGTGTGTGACGAATCTCAAATTATCGTCATTAAGCGTCGCAATCAGAAAAATGTGGCGTTAATTGCTGAAGATGAGCTTTCCAGTTTATTAGAGTGTGTTTATTTATTGCGATCGCCAGAAAATGCCCAGCGCTTATTTCGCTCTTTAGCATGGACCCAGACAGAAGATGCAACTCCTCAAACATTAGCTGAATTGAAAGAGGAGTTAGGAATTGAGTCCTAAAAGAGAAAATAAGCCAGATAAACCTCAAAACAATCCTATTCATGGTTATTTGCCCGTTTTTAGTCCTGATTTCAAAGCAGATTTAGCTTGGTGGTATCGGAACGAACCGAAAAAAGGCGATAAAATTTTAGACTTAGTGGCAGATATTTTGGATGGCGATCCGTTTACAGGATTGGGTAAACCCGAACCTCTTAAGTATATTGCTGCCGACACTTGGTCACGACGGATCGATTTAGAGCATCGTTTGGTTTATAAAGTCACAGGAAATAAGGTTTATTTTTTACAAGCTCGCTATCATTATCAATCAGGCTAAACTCAGACAAACCCATTAAGAACTGTTACAGGAGAAAGGGGACAAAGAACGTAGAGGGGGACAGTGAAACAACAAACATTTTCTACTCCAAGTCTGTAGCCTAAGCTACAATTTAATAAATATTTACATTCCTCCTTTCTCCTGTCGATCCTAGACATCAACCTAAAAGTCGGCACTTAAAGGGGTACGGGGGAAAGGAATCACATCGCGAATATTGGTCATTCCCGTCATGAATTGTACCAGACGCTCGAATCCTAAACCAAAACCGGCGTGGGGAACGGAACCGTAGCGACGCATATCCAAATACCACCACAAATCATCGGGATTCATTCCCTGTTCCTGCATTCTTTGGATTAATACATCTAATCGTTCTTCCCGTTGGGAACCGCCGATAATTTCGCCGATCTTGGGGGCTAAAATATCCATAGCGGAAACAGTTTTATTATTGTCATCTAGACGCATATAAAAAGCTTTGATCGTCTTGGGATAATTGGTGACAATCACGGGTTTTTTAAATAGTTCCTCCGCTAGATAACGTTCGTGTTCTGACTGTAAATCTACGCCCCATTCTACCGGAAACTCGAACTGACGATCGGCTTTTTCTAATAACTCGATCGCTTCGCTGTAGGTAATCCGGCCAAACTCACTATTAACGATATTCTCGGCCGTACTTAACACCGTTTTATCGATACGTTCGTTAAAAAACTGCAAATCTTCGGGACAATTTTCTAAAACGAATTTAAAGATATATTTGAGAAAAGCTTCCGCTAAATCCTGATCTCCTTCCAAGTCACAAAAAGCCATTTCCGGTTCCACCATCCAAAACTCGGCCAGATGACGGGAAGTATTAGAATTTTCGGCGCGAAAAGTCGGGCCAAAAGTGTAAACATTAGATAGGGCCATGGCCATTACTTCCGCTTGTAATTGTCCACTGACGGTTAAATAGGCCCGTTTACCAAAGAAATCCTCGGCAAAATTGGCGGGTTTTTTTAAATCTAAACTGGTGACAGTAAATAATTCTCCCGCACCTTCGCAGTCGTTAGCGGTAATAATGGGAGTATGTACCCAAATAAAGCCCTTTTCTTGGAAAAAACTGTGGATAGCGGTGGCGCAAGCGTTTCTAACCCGCATTACTGCCCCTAGGGTGTTGGTTCTTGCTCGCAGATGGGCAATAGTTCTTAGGAATTCAAAGGAATGACGTTTCTTTTGTAGGGGATAATCCGGGGGACAGTCACCATAAAGGGTGATTTCGGCCGCTTTTAACTCGATATTTTGCCCTTTACCCGGGGAAGGAACCAAATTTCCCGAAACAGCGATCGATGCTCCCGTACTAATTGCTTTTAGTACATTTTCATAATCGGGTAAAGTCGGTTCGAGGATAACTTGTAAGTTGGCCAGGGATGAGCCATCATTAACTTCCAGGAAAGTAAATTCTTTTAATTCTCGTTTTGTTCTCACCCAACCCTGCACGGTGACGGATTGATCCGGTTGTCCTGTCTGAAAGATTTCCTTGATTCTGCTAGTCATCGCGTATCCCTATGTTAGAACCAAAGAGTATTTTAGGATAGAAAGTCCAGATCAGGCTAAAATCAATCTCGAACAGGTGTCATGCTTCTGGTGGAAAAATTATTAAGTAAGCCCAAAAGCCGTAAATTAGCGATTTTTTTGGCTTTTATCGGCAGCATTCTCGCTTTACCCTTTCCTATCGCTGGTATTCATAAATTCTATCTCGGTCAACCTCTCTGGGGAATTATTTATCTTCTCCTCTGGCAAACTCCGATTCCCCGGGTGGCTTGCGCGATCGATGCAGTGTGGTATTTAATCCAAGATAACCAATTTTTGGCTAACTATTTTCCCACTGCCACCGCTGCTGCCACTGTACCCAGTTTAGAGCCTAAACAAGTAGAGGCGATCGGGGCAGCTTTAAGGGAATTAGAGCGCCTCCGGCAAGAAGGATTAATTTCTGAGTACGAATTTGAAGAAAAACGGCGACAATTACTATAATGACACCCCAAAACTGGTTAGGGCGCACTTTTAACCCTTTAAAAGCCAAAATTAGCAATGATCCCTATTATCGCTTTCGTTCCCTCGATGAGATCGCTATGGCGGCACAATTGGGCATTAAAATTAATGTCAGTCAAGCGGGTGTGGATGATTGGCTGCGATTGCCGGGGATATCCATCCATCAAGCGCGGATGTTGGTGGAATTGTCGGGTATGGGGGTAGAATTGCTTTGTCTTGAAGATCTAGCGGCTGCTTTGAGTGTTCCTGTGGCTAGATTGAAAGCTTGGGAACCGATTCTAGAATTTGCCTATTATAGTCGGGAAAGTCACCTCGCACCCCCTAAAATCAATCCTAACACCGCTTCGATCGAGCAGTTAACTACCCTGCCCCTAATCAGCGATAATTTGGCAGCTGCCATTGTTAAAAATAGAGAAGAACAGGGATTATTTAAGAATATTGTGGATTTTAAAGGGCGTTTATCCCTAGACGCTCAGGAAATCTCCCAATTAATGCACTTTTTCCAGTTTTAATCCCAAATCCTCAGAACAGGAGACAGGAGATAGGAGGCAGGTTTTAGGTGTTGGGGGTTGGGGTTTTGGGGTTTTGGGGTTTTGGGGTTTTAGTTCAATTTCCCCACTTCCCCACTTCCCCACTTTCCCATTTCCCCACTTCCCCACACCCCACACCCCACTTCCCAGTAAATCTAAATGTCTTCAGATTCCTCCGCATCACTAGGGGGAACTAGGGCTACCGCAGCGATCGCATCGTCCTCATCGAGTTTTTGTACCCGGATACCTCCGGCCGATCGCGATTGGGGAGTAATAGCATCGACGGATTGACGGATAATAATACCCCGTTCGGTGATAATCATAAATTCCTCGTGGGGGTTAACAACGTGCAGAGCCGCTAATTTATCGTTCTTTTTGCGGAATTTAATCACTCTGACTCCTAATCCCGCCCGATTTTGCAACCGGAGGAGGGTAACGGGAACCCGTTTTCCCAGTCCTGCCATGGTAATCGCTAACACCCAGGGGCCATTATTAGCCACTTCGGGGTTAATTTCTTCGCTTTCGTCCTCGGTTTCTTCTTCGTTAGATTCAGCGATTTGGGCGACAATTTGACTAGGAAGGATGTCCATACTAATTAATTCGTCACCTGAGCGCAATTTCATCGATTTTACGCCTTTAGTTGCCCTTCCCAAGGAGCGCAATTGTTGACTATCGGCCTTAAAATGAATGGCCATCCCCTGACGAGAACCGATAATGACGCTGTCTTCCTCTTTGGCCAAGCGAACCCAACGCAGTTGATCACCGTCTTCGAGAGAAATGGCGATTAAACCGTTCGATCGAATATTACTAAAGGCAGCGAGGGCGGTTTTCTTGATAAATCCCTTTTGTGTGAGCATAATCAGGTAATTATCTTCGCTGAACTCGCTGACTGCCACCACCGAGGTAATTTTCTCCCCTTTGGGAATCTCTAACAGTTGCACGATGGGAACGCCGCGAGCGGTACGGGAACCGGTGGGGATATGATAGGCATTGAGACTATAGACAACCCCGCGATCGGTGAAAAAGAGAACGCTATCGTGATCGCGGCAGGTGATAAAGTGATCGATGCCGTCGTCTTCTTTCATTTTCGCCCCAGCTTTGCCCCTTGTTGCCCGATTTTGGGACTCAAAGGTATTAACGGGCATTCTTTTGATGTAACCCTGTTCGGTGACGAGAATTAAGGCCTGTTCGTTGGCAATCAGGTCAGTTTCGGCGATTTCTCCTTCCCGTTGTTCAATATGAGTGCGACGCGGGGTAGCGTGAATCGTTTTGATCTGTTGCAGTTCTTCCTCGATAATGCTGTCGATCCGTTCTTTTCTGGCTAAAATATCCTGAAGATCGCCGATTTTTGTCAGTAATTCCCCGTGTTCTTGCTGAATTTTCTCCGATTCTAGGGCGGTTAACCGTCGCAGCTGCATTTGTAGGATTGCGTCCGCTTGCACCTCTGAGAGGCCAAAATTCTGCACTAATCCCTCTTTTGCACTAGCTGTGTCGGCAGCACTGCGAATCAGGGCAATGACTGCATCGAGACTAGCGAGGGCAATTAGTAAACCCTGAAGGATATGATCCCTTTCCTCGGCCTTGCGGAGTTCATAACGGGTACGACGGGTGATCACTTCTACCCGAAAATCGAGGAAAACGCGGAGAAACTCCCTTAAAGTCAGTAATCTCGGTTCGTTATCGACTAATGCCAACATATTCGCCCCAAAATTCGACTGGAGGGGCGTTTGTTTATAAAGATTGTTGAGGACGACGCGAGGATAGGCATCTCGTTTCAGTTCGATCACTACCCGGATGCCGTCGCGATCGCTTTCGTCCCGCACATCGGAAATACCGTCTATTTTGCGATCATTGACCAAATCGGCGATTTTTTCGATTAATGCCGCTTTATTGGTTTGATAGGGCAGTTCGGTGATGATAATAGCATCTCGATCGGGTCTTCCCCTTTGTTCGATGGTTTCAAAGGAGGCGACTCCCCGCAGGGTAATGGAACCCCGGCCGGTGGTGTAAGCTTCCTGAATACCGTCTCTACCGAGGATATGCCCCCCGGTGGGAAAGTCCGGCCCCGGGATATAACGCTGTAATTCCGTATCGGTGAGATCGGGGTTATGGATGAGGGCAACGGTTCCATCGATAATCTCGGCCAGGTTGTGGGGGGGGATATTGGTGGCCATACCGACGGCGATGCCGGATGAGCCATTAATTAGCAGTTGCGGGACTCTAGAGGGCAAAACCACGGGTTCCTGTTGGGAACCATCGAAGTTATCGGCGAAATCGACGGTTTCTGACTCGATATCCTGTAGTAGGGCGTTGGTGGCCAGGGTGTGCAGACGACACTCGGTATAACGCATGGCTGCTGGGGGATCGTTATCGATCGATCCGAAGTTACCATGACCGTTAATCAGGGGATCGCGCATGGAGAAATCCTGGGCCATGCGGACGAGAGCATCGTAAACGGCAGTATCCCCGTGGGGATGGTATTTTCCTAATACTTCCCCGACGACTCTAGCGCATTTCCGGAAGGGGCGATCGGGGGTTAATCCTAGTTCGTACATCGCATAAAGAATGCGCCGGTGTACGGGTTTCAGTCCGTCCCTAGCGTCGGGCAAGGCGCGCCCAACGATGACGCTCATGGCGTATTCTAGGTAGGAACGGGACATTTCATTGCTTAAGTCTGTGGGGACGATATGATCCTGGGCGGCGGTCATAGGGGGGTTAACTCCAATAACAAGGCAAAAAAAGCGTTTTTGTGAGTAAATTCGCTAAAAATCGGGTTTTTACCCTTTTGATGTGCAAAATATGCCCATTTGTACGACTATTTTACCATAAAATCCCTCTTTTTTGGGGTTTAGAACAGTGTCAAGTTAGCAGTGATCGCAGGTTTCTTGGCTGGGATGGACGGGTTAATGGTTTGCTATCCTCTTGACAGAGATTGCAGAAAGTCGAGAAGATCTTTAAAAGAAGGACAACAAGTGGCACAAAGTTCTAAATTTAGCTTTTGGGCTAGTTCAAGATTCATGTTGGTACTATAACGGGGTTTTCTATTTTCACCGATTGACAATTTGATCAATTCTTCTTTCGGTTTGATAATTAGGTGAGGGTTTGGGTGAGCTTTTCCCTTGCCTCGTCCCACATATTTAACAACTTCTGGATCAGACCAAAACCAAGCCTCTAGTTCTTCTATTGGTATGCAGATATATTTCCTGATACCATTAATATTAGAACAGCTTAATTCTAAGTGATCTCGCAATTGTTTTTCATCGTTAAGAGAGTTATTCTTGGGATTACGATCTAAATCATGAACAATGATAAAAGCATCACATCCTTCCCTTGTCATCACTTTAAGTTTTGCTGACAGTTTTCTCTTTAATGTACTAGAGGATTTAGATGCCCAAGATTTTGTCCTAGTATTTGTCCCCAGCACGCGATGGATAATTTGACGAAACACATCGCAGTCCGTCTCATCTTCGGCAATTATGGCGATCAAGTTACTACTCATCGAGAATACCACTGTAAATCCAGTCTCCTAAATCTCCTTCTTCACAGAGGTACTCGACAACTTTTTCAATCTCTCCTTCTTCTAGTTTCCTAACACTTGTCCGTCCCTGGTTACGATAAACTAAGCTAATATTTTCTGGCTTTGTCCAAGCTACTACTTGTGGTGAATGAGTTGATATAATTAAATTTTCATCCCAAGTATAGGATTTAATTTCATTTAATAATTTTGCTAACATTGCGGGATGTATTTGTGTTTCTGGCTCCTCAATTATGGTTGTTGCATTAGGATAGTGAGCAATTATTTCGATAAGAATTGATAAAACTCGCAATGTGCCATCGGAGAGTAATCCAATATTGACTCCATCTAATAATACTGAAGCGATGTACTCTTCGTCTTTATCTTGGCCTGTCTGTCCAGAATGCTCACTCAAAACGAACTTCTGCACAGTGATTTTCTTGGCAAGTCTTATTCGTTGACAAACATTTTCTAGTTCATCAAAATCATCCGTACCCACCCAACGAAATATTCTCCGAGCTAGAGTATCTGCTAGATCAAATCGACTGGCAGAAATCTTCTTACTTGTCACCTTTAATAAGGAAGGCTGTCGTCTTGATGTGCGACGGATAGGAGCTTTGCCAAGAAGACGAATCCCTTTTAAAATAGCATAAACCCACTGCATTTCTGGAGGTAAATTTAGCGATGAATTTCCAGGTATATTTGACTGTCGCAGCGAGGTAGTATTGCCAAGAATAGCAAATATTGGCTCACCATTATTATTAAAGCTTGTTAGTCCAAATTCGGTTTTCCAGAGAAGTTCTTGATCTCCATCAATATACTGACAATAATCATTCCAAGAAAAGGAATTTTCCAAGGAATTATCGTTAGTGGTATCATCTATGTCTGTATCTAGATCGTCCATAGAAAAGGGGATGATTAGCTCATACCTGTATCCTAAGCGCCGGTTAGTCGGTGTTAGAATTTCAACCTGCAAAATTGAGGGAATGCTATCACTATCAATCATCCGAGAGCCGATCGATCTACCGATAGCACAGGATGAGATGGCTTCAAATCCTTCTAGGATAGCGGATTTCCCCGCACCGTTTCTCCCCACTAATACCCCAACTTGGTTAACTAGGGATAGGGAAACTGGACCACCTAGCACACCCCAACCATCGAGGGTAAAAGATAATAGTCTAGGCTGGTTCATATTAAAACAATTCTAGTTTTTGGGACCATACAGGGCTTTATTAGTTAATTATATCCAATCTATCTGATCTTCCCTCAGTTTTCTGGGCTGGTGGCTGGCGATCGCAGATGAAGACCACTTTTAGCAGTTTTTCCCTCGATAATTTAGGATAAAATAAAAATGCGATCGAGAGTTAATATCATAGCCCTATTGGCAGCTCAAGAATCGATGATAATTGAGATTAATGATCCCTTAACTCCAGCGAAGACTATTAACCTGATTTTCCCAGCCCAAAAATTCCCCCAAAATGCTTACTCCTCTCCTCTGGCAAAGTGCCAATCCCCACCCCGATAATCTGGAGAATTTCCAAATTATTAGCCAATGGTGGCAAGATTTAAATCTTAAGGAAGTCTTCTGGCAACAGCGTTTAATTCCCGATACTGGCTCTCTGGAAGATATTAATTGGGAGCAGCAAGGTTTTGATGAAAAATTTAGCATTCAAATGCCCCAAATTCGGGGGATTACCCTCTATTGGCATAAATCAACTTTTGCTGACGAAAGAAGCATGACACCTAAACAATTAATTTTAGATCGGGAACAGGAGCAATTAGACATTTATCCCCAATCCCAAGCTAGTTTAGTTATTCGGGTGACGAAACCCCATCTGGTTTATCAAAAATTCGAGCTAAAAAATCCTCTTCTGGTCGGCAAAAAAGCGGAAAGTGAATATATTTTACTGTTCAGGGATAAAGAACAGCAAATAGAAGTTAAAATTAATCTCAGTCCTGAAAATTATCGGCAATTTCTAGAAACCATGACTGAGGATCAATAAATAATGTGGCAGGGAAACCTAGAACTAATTTACACGCAAAAAAATCTCGCAACCCAGATTAATCACGTCTATGCTACCGCCCCTTTAAAAGTACAAAGACCTTTTTATCCCGAAGGAAAAAATCTTTGTCATACGGTGATTTTACACACGGCGGGGGGAATAGTTGGGGGTGATGTTCTTCAACAAAAAATTCATCTCCAATCCGCTACTAATGCCCTGATCACCACTGCTTCTGCTGGAAAAGTTTACCAGAGTAACGGTCAGATGGCTCAACAATTAATCGAGATTAAAATCGATGACAATGCCGGGTTAGAATGGCTACCCCAAGAAACAATTATCTTTAATGGTGCGGTATTTCGCCAACATTTACGAGTGGATTTAGGGGAAAATAGCAGTTGGTTGGGATGGGAAATTACCCGTTTTGGTCGCAGTGCGCGAGGCGAGAAATTTTTAGCGGGAGAATGGCACTCTAATTGGGAAATTTGGCGATCTGGACAACCTTTATGGCTCGATCGATCCTTCCTATTGGGTGGTAAAATGATCCAGGGATTTTCCGGTTTAAATGATAGCGCCCTGATCGGTACTTTAGTTTATATCGGTCAACCGGTGGGCAGAAATTTAATTGAGAAAGTGAGAGATTTTTCCCTAGAAGGAGAGATGGGAGTTACTAGCACTTTAGGAGATGGTCTTTTATGTCGTTATCGGGGTAATTCTAGCGGTGAAGTGCGACAATGGTTTCAGCAGGTTTGGCAAATTTTAAGGCGAGAAATGAGCGATCGAGAGGCAATTATTCCGCGAGTTTGGTTATCTTGGTAAAAGCGGTCAATTTGACTTTTTTCAAGTCACTTGAATGCCTGTATCGGTGATTGGGGCTATCCAAAATTGTAGATCGGGAGCGACGAGAATTTCCCGGGCCTCTTTAACGATAGTTTCCGCCACTTCCTGAGATGAACAGAGGGTAAAAACCGTCGGGCCGGATCCCGACATCATCGTTCCCAAGCCGCCTAAATCCCCTAGAACCTGTCTTAACTCGGCTACGAGGGTAAATTCGGGTAAAACCACCTTTTCGAGGTCATTATGGATAAATTTGCCGATAGCGGCCGGTTTTTTCTGGGCGATCGCTTGTACCAAAGCCCCGGAACTCACCTGCTGACGGCGGTGATGAAAGTCCTCTGGAGAAGACAGATAGGTATCTTGAAATTTTTGTCGATAGCTTTGGTAGGCCCAGGGTGTAGAAACGGATAAATGATCGTATTTGGCTAAAATCACCCATAATCCAGTGAGAGGAGCGATAGGATCGAGAATTTCTCCCCTTCCCGTACAGATAACCGTTCCTCCTGTCACACAAAAGGAAGTATCGGACCCCAATCTTGCCGCTAAAGTTTCTAATTCCGGACGGGTTAACCCTAATTCCCAGATTAAATCGATGCCGACTAACACCGCCGCCGCGTTGGTGGAACCCCCCGCTAAACCGGCAGCCACGGGAATATATTTCTCGATGGTGATATCGATACCGCCGTAATTGGCAAAGACGCGGGGGAATTCCTTCGCCATCAAAGTGGCGGCCTGATGGGCGAGATTACTGCTATCTTGGGGGACGAGGGGATGAGAGCAAAAGAGGCGGAATTCCTGCAATCCGTTGGGCCGGAGAGTGATGCGATCGCATAATCCCACCGTCTGCATCACCATCACTAACTCGTGGAAACCATCAGGGCGATCGCCAACGATTTCTAGATATAAATTAATTTTAGCGGGGGCTAGAACGGTATAACTGTGCATTTGTCAAGGAAAAAAATCTAAAATTTTGGCAATTGACCTAATTTTTCCGCCAAGTCAATCCATTGCGATAAACTGAGGTCTTCGGCGCGAGCGAGGGGATTAATCTCTAATTGTGTCAGGATTTGGCTTAATCGATCGCTATCTAGACAATTTTTTAGATTATTGCGTAACATTTTGCGCCGGTTGGCAAAACCCCAGCTAATTAAAGTGGATAAAAAGGCTGGATTGCTGACATTATTCGGCAAAACACGGGGTAAAAGCTGAATTACCGCCGAATCCACCTGGGGAGGTGGGGAAAAGGCCCGCCGGGGTACATCACAAATCCATTGACAATCGGCAAGGTATTGAATGCGGACGCTGAGAGCGCTGTAAGCTTTGGTAGAGGGGACAGCGACTAATCTTTCGGCGACTTCTTTCTGGACTAAGAGGGTAATACTCTGGTAAGGGGGGGTGAAGGGATGGGCGATCGAACCGAGCAGCTTTTCGAGAATCGGACCGGTGATATTATAGGGAATATTAGCCACTACTTTATTAACCGGCGGCAGTTGCTCCGGTTTAAGGGCAAGAAAGTCGCCCGGGATGAGATGAAAGTTATCTTGTTGGCCAAATTTTTTGTTTAAAATTGTCCATAGATCTCGATCGATTTCTACAGCGACAACCAATTGAGCGCCATCGAGAAGACGACGGGTTAAAATGCCTGTACCCGGTCCGATTTCTAATACCCGATCCTCGGATTGTAAATTAGCAGCGCCGATGATGCGATCGAGTATCGATTCATCTTTTAACCAATGTTGTCCAAAACGTTTACGCGGTTGAATTTTCATCCCTTTATTTTAAAGTCAGAGGGTTGTCCTCAACAATAACACCCCTGAAAATATGGGCCATGCGATCGATAACCGCATCAATTATCATAGAGCCTAGGCAAAGATAGCAAAAAAATTAGAGACAATGTCAGATTTGAACGATGTTTTCGCAATTGTAGCCGGAGCGGTTCCCGGGGCGTTATCTCGTTATCATATTACCGAATGGACAAAAGCAAAATTCGGCTTGCGCTTTCCCTATGGAACCTTTATTATTAATTTAACTGGCTGTCTAGCTATCGGCTTTTTTTGGGCTATTTTACCCAGTTTTACCTTTTATTCCCACCAACTAGATTTAATGGTTAGAACGGGATTTTTAGGAGCTTATACCACCTTTTCTACCTATAGTTTAGATATCTTGATTCTCTGGCGCAATCAGCAAAATTTTCTCAGTCTTTTTTTTGCCGTTGCTAGTATCATTTTCGGATTGATTGCCGTGAGAATCGGGGCAGCTATTGCCCAAGTTTTTCTAGGTTAAGTAGGTAGGCGTTAAAAACTATCAGATCCCCCCGCCTATCGGCACCCCCCTTATTAAGCTGTCCTTTAGTCACATCTTTCTTAACATTTCAAACCTTTGTAGCACAAGGCTTTCAAGACTCGGTTAACAATTTGTAATATTCCTTGTTGACACCCTTACTGACAAAGAAAAAACTGAAATCAA
>NZ_JADBUN010000265.1:0-19925 GCF_020245625.1 Microcystis sp. M049S2
CTGCATTATTCACCAACTGGCAAAAACCTGATTGTGAGGACATCTCAAAAAACAGACTGTTTTTCAGCCAGATCGCTAGATGAACTTCTTGCCAAGGCTTTCGAGGATTTTCCAAAGTCTTCATGAATAATGCAGGCTAGCACGGATAGGTGAACTTGATTACTGCCGATTAATTCCCCCTCAACTCGATAGAAAGTCCCGTATTCGTTGGTAAGATATTCGATAGCGGGATTGACGAGGGTAAAACCAGCAGGATAACTGCTATACTATATTTATAGTTCACTGAGAGAATAGAAATGGATCACAATTGCGATGCTTGCGATTCTAAAATCGAAGATATTCCAGAGTTTATTCGTCAAAACCTCATTGTCGTAAAATCTATATGGAGAGACAGCTGTGAGGCAATTAAAGAATTAAAAGACAATGATTACAACAAACACCTGATTTTAATTATAACAGATTTAGAAGAAGAAATTTTAGAAAATCGAGAAATATTTTCAAAAAATCAATTTGCCAAAAATTATTTTACTACACAGATTAAACAATATTTAGAAGGCACAAAAAAATCTGCTGGGGAGCCATCGGCTAAGAGTTTATGGGCAAAACCAATATCTACTCAGTTGAAATTTATTTTAGAAGCTTTAAATTCAGCATCAGATTCTAAAAAATTTGAATTAAAAGACATATTATATTCTGTTGAAATAATACAAAAAGAGATAATTTCAGTAGAAAGTCTTGAAGGTTTACTTAATTTACTTATTACAGAAATCCTCAAAGAAGAAATGAATCGAGAGGAATTAAAATTTATCGTTAACACTATTATAATAATGTTTATTGAGCGAGGATACTATGTTAAAACTCTAGAATATTTATTACATAAACAATTATCTTTGTTTCAAGATCATTGGAACCGTATAAGTACAAGTACAGATGGATTGTATTTATACGGTGGACTCATATATGGATCACCCAAATATAACGAGGAAGTTTATTCTGAAAACGAAGACTATAAAATTGCCCTCAAGCAATATTATGACTCTTTGGGGCTTAAAGATAGGATTTTTCTGATGAAAAAAATTTATGTCGAACCACCTAAAAAGTATAAGGTTATTTTTAAACTTTCTAATTTTGCTCTAGCCAATTCTCAATCATTAAATATAGGTAACGTTTATTTTTATATTCCGAAAATTCATGGAAAAATAACAAAAAGTATTTTTCGAGACGACACATACATAGATGAAATTTCTGATCTTGTTCAGTTTGAAAAAAGAATACAGGAATTTGAAGTGATGTCCGAGAGTATTTATTATGTTGCTGTTGACATCGAAGGAAATGATTTTTATTCAATGAAGGATCAAGCGATAAGAACAGTAGAGAGGGCTGTGTCTGTCTTTCTCCGAAAGGATACTCTCATGAAAAAGACAAATAACAACGAAATACAAATAATATTAAATAATTACATTATCTGTGACGATCTAGGTGAGGGTGCTTTTTTTGAGTATTCTTCTAGATCGAATAAAGAATTTGATATTCCTAATAATATTTATACTGACAGAATTGGTCATTGGCTTTCTTCTAAAAACTCACTTAATAAAAGCGTTGAAACATGGTTAACTGCTATTGAACTATATCGTAAATCTGTTGAGTCAGTACAAAGTTCCGACGCGCTTCTATATTCTTGGTATTCCCTTGAGCATTTTATCAATAAATCGGAAAAAATTACTGTGAGGCTTCCGAGGGAATTTGATAAATCTGTTTTTGAAGAATGGTACAATGCGAACAATATTTCAGTCCTACAATTATTGCTCGCTATTGTTACCATTAAATCCCATCTTTTTGATCTCCTAATTACTTTTGCGGATAATTTAGCGAGAAAAGGCTTTCCATGGGATAGATACTCAGTATCTGATGAAATTTTAAATATATTTTTTATTAGTAAAAAAGATAACGGTTCTATTGGGATAAACGCAAGTAATTTTCTTGAAAACTTTCAATTAATTTTTGATGATTTTGAGCAGAAAAATAGTCAATTCGATAAATATATAAGTGAGATTCGTGGTCATTTTATTGATCACACAACTTGCTTGAATAAAATAAAACAAGCAATGATCGATGTCAAAAATGATGTATATAATATCTATCGCATTAGAAATATGCTAGTTCATAGTAGTAACACAAAAAGTAAGCTTTTAGAATATTATTCAAAAAGAAATAAGGAATACAGCTTAAGACTTATTTTAGAAATCAGAAAACATTTATTTGCAACCGAGAGTGATACTGAAATACAGCCGATAAGTACTTATTTTACAAGGATGATAATTGATGCTAACGTGGCATTTGAAGCAGTAGTCAATAATGATATGGATAAATTCAGAAAATGGATAATACAATAGGAAATTCTACGACAAGTAGCCGCAAAAATTGATAATATCAAGGGTAGAACTGAAAAAAGCAATTTAGCCGCCGCTACAGCAATTCTGGCGGGGTTAGTATTAAGTAAGGAAATCATCGGAAGCTTATTAAGAGAAGAAATTATGCGCGAATCAGTTATTTATCAGGATATCCGGGAAAGTGGAAAAGCACAAGGAAGAGAGGAAGGAAGACGAGAAGAAGCGGTTTCTTTGATTCTACGGCTACTTAACCGTCGTTTAGGTGAAATATCCTCGACTTTAGGCCAACAAATCCAAGAACTATCTCTAGAACAATTAGAAACTTTAGGAGAAGCGCTGCTCGATTTTACCAGCTTGACAGATCTGACCGCTTGGTTATTGGAGATAGAAACTTAAATCCTCAGAAGATGTCTGCTCGTCCTGCGTTAAATTTTTAAATACCGGCTTTTTTGTATTGATTTAACTATGGCTACCAGCGATATTCCCTATTCTACTCACTCATCCCCAAAACCCCTGCCAAAACTGGGACTTTTCACCATGTTTCGCTTAGGACTCTTTCAGATGGGACTAGGTATTATGTCCCTGCTGACTTTGGGGGTTCTCAATCGGATTATGATCGATGAGTTAAAAGTTTTACCCTTTCTCGCCGCAGCTGCGATCGCTATGCACCAGTTTGTTAGTCCAGCACGCATCTGGTTTGGACAAAGATCCGACGGTAAAACTATTTTCGGTCATCATCGCAGCGGTTATGTCTGGATTGGGGCGGCAGTTTTTACCGCTTTAGCTTTTATTGCTTTGCAGGTAGTCTGGCAATTGGGACTTAGTATTCAAACTTCGGGATGGAATACCATTTCCTACGCTTGGATTGCCCTCTTAGCCTTAATTTTCGCCCTCTACGGACTAGCTTTAAGTGCCAGTTCTACCCCTTTTGCTGCCCTCTTAGTGGATGTGTCCGATGAAGATAATCGATCGCAATTAGTTGCTATAGTTTGGTCAATGCTGATGGTGGGAATCGTCGTCGGGGCGATCGTTAGTTCTCGTTTGCTGGATACTCCCAATATCTGCGGTACAAATATTTTGACCTATGATCCGACTCAATCAGCCCCCATAGCCAATATTCCGCAACTACAGGCGACAATTAACCCCGTGTTCACGATTATGCCCGCTATCGTTTTCGGTCTCTGTATTTTAGCGACTTTTGGCGTAGAAAAAAAATATTCTCGTTTTAGTAGTCGGTCCACTCTCGTGCAAAGAGAGGATCAAATTACCTTTAAAGATGCGTTACAGGTTCTCACCGCTAGTCGGCAAACCGGTTTATTTTTCACCTTTCTGCTGATGATGACTTTGAGTTTATTTATGCAGGATGCAATTATGGAACCTTTTGGCGGCGAGGTTTTTGGGATGTGTATCGCCCAAACCACCCAATTAAACGCTTTTTGGGGAACTGGAACCCTTTTTGGTATTGCCGCCACGGGATTTATGCTCATTCCCCGCATCGGTAAACAAAAAACCACTAAATATGGCTGTATTTTTGCAACAATTTGTTTTATTCTCTTGATTTTTGCCGGCTTTTCTGCTGACCAAAGTTTATTAAAATCAAGCTTGCTCTTTTTCGGTTTAGCTTCGGGAATGATTACCGCTGGCGCTACCAGTTTAATGTTAGATTTAACCGCCGCCGAAACCGCAGGAACTTTTATCGGCGCTTGGGGATTATCACAAGCGATCGCCCGGGGATTAGCCACGGTTTTAGGCGGTACAATTTTAAATATCGGTAAAGTTATCTTTTCTAGCCCGGTTTTAGCTTATGGCTTAGTTTTCCTCGTGCAAGCACTGGGAATGATCCTAGCAGTTTGGTTATTAAGTCGCGTCGATGTCAAGGAATTTAAGGAAAATGCCCGAGCAGCGATCGCAACGGTAATGAAAGGAGAGATCGACTAGCAAAAGCAAGCAAAAGTGAGATAACAGGAGAATTAGCCCGATCGGGGGAAGTTGGTTAGCAGCTTTTTTCCTATCCTAAAAGTAGAGAGGAAAACGAAAGAGGAGGCTAAAACGATGAAAAGGACTTTAATGATTGTTCTAGGTTCCCTAGCCTCCTTACTGCTGATTAACCCCGTCGGTGCGGAAAATCCCCAACAGGTGCAACGATTATTGAATACGCGGGAATGTCCGGGCTGTGATCTCCGGGGTGCAGATTTAAGAGGGGCGCATCTAATCGGTGCTGATTTGAGAGAAGCGAATTTACAGGGAGCTAATCTGGAGGAAGCTAACTTAGAGGGCGCAGATTTGACCGATGCTAACCTAGAAGGCGCAAATTTAACCGCAGCTTTTCTGACTAATGCCAGTTTGAATCAAGCTAATCTCAATGGAGTCAATTTCACCAGCGCCATGATTTATGATGCTGATGTGACGGGTGCATCAATGGAGAGAATTAACTTGACAAATGCTCAGATTTATGGTACAGGCATCGCTGTGGGTGGTGAAAGTCCTTAGATGTTCTTGTCCTCAAAATATAGTTAATTTTGTAACAGATGCGAGTGTCGCGTCTGTTTTTTTATACACTTTTACTAAATAGTTTGAGTTATAAAATAACCGGCATGACTCAACTCACATCGCGCCCTAGTGTCTTAATTGTCGATGATTTGCCCAATAATGTGCGGCTATTGTCGATTATGCTCACCGAGAAGGGATATCAGGTACGGAAAGCGATTAATGGACAGATGGCCCTGAATACAGTGCGATCGCTAATTCCCGATCTGATCCTCCTCGATATTAATATGCCCGATCTCAATGGTTATCAAGTTTGTGAACAGTTAAAAGCTGATGAAAAAACCAGAGAAATTCCCGTGATTTTTATCAGCGCTCTTGATGATGTCTTCGATAAAGTCAAAGCTTTTCAAGTGGGAGGTGTCGATTATATTTCTAAACCTTTTCAAGGGGAAGAAGTCATGGCCCGCATCGAAAATCAATTAACTATTTGCCGTCAAAAAAAACAACTACAAAACGAAATTAAAGAACGTCAAAAAACTGAGGAAACTTTAGAAATTTATCTTCATGCTGTCTCTCACGATCTCCGCAATCCCGTGATCGGGATGTCAATGATCTTAAATAATTTAATTAAAAATTCTCAGGGAGAAACTAAAGAAGTATCCCGGAAGATTTTACAACAGATGGCCAACAGTTGCGATCGACAATTAACTTTAATTGATTCTCTTGTCGAAACCCGACAGAATGATCTTTGGGGAGTTTCCCTAGAACTAAAGCCTTTATCTCTCTACGAAATTGGTCAACAGATCGGCCAGGAATGGGAGTTAAGATTAAGGGAAAATCAAGCAACTTTAATTAATAACTTTTCCCCCGATTTACCCTTAGTTAATGCTGATGCTCACCATCTCTGGCGAGTTTTTGAGAATTTATTAGCCAATGCTCTTAAACACAATCCCCAAGGTATAATTATCACTTTCTCGGCTAGACTAGAGGGTAATTGTCTCCGGTGTAGCATTGCCGATAATGGGGTAGGAATTAGCGAAACCCAGAGAAAACAATTATTTGATCGCTATCAACGAGGCAATAATAATAATCAGATTAGTTTAGGACTAGGTTTATATCTATGTCGTCAAATTATCCATGCTCACGGAGGCGAAATTGGCATTATGAATAATGATGAAAAAGGTTCACAATTTTGGTTTACTTTGCCCTACTAAGCTGTTGACTAAGTAGGTAGATGTTAAAAACTTTCAGACACCCCCCTTATCAAGGGGGGATTAAGGGGGGATCTATCTTCAATTTAATTATAACCAGCTACTTATCTACATTACTCGTTAAGACTGTCTATGAGCAGGAAGAGCCAGTTTAAACATTTGTTTTTTCCTGTTACCGGGGAAAGAAAGGGCTAAGATCTATCTAGATCAACTATCTTCACTTGCCATGGCCGCTAATGCCGACTATTCTGCCCATTCTAGCCTTAACTTGCAACAACCTTGGCATACCTATCCGGTGGAAACCACCCTATCTATCCTCGGTAGTTCAGCTGTTAATGGCCTCAATAGGGAGCAAATCGCCCAAAGAATTAAATATTATGGCAAAAATGAACTACAAGAACGTCCAGGGCGCAGTAATTGGCAAATTCTCCTAGATCAGTTTACCAATATCATGCTCCTCCTCTTAATTGCCGTGGCCATAATTTCCGGAGGACTAGATTTACTGGCATTACAGCGCGGTCATCTGGCTAAAATTGGTGTTCCCTTCAAAGATACGATCGCTATCTTAACAATTGTCATCCTCAATGGTATCCTCGGCTATCTGCAAGAAAGTCGCGCCGAAAAAGCTCTGGCCGCTTTAAAAAAACTCTCCTCTCCCCAAGTTAATGTTATCCGCGAGGGTCAACGCACAGAAATAGATGCGGTTAATCTCGTCCCCGGGGACATCATGCTGATTGAAGCGGGAACCCAAATCAGCGCCGACGGCCAAATTATCGAAGCTTTTAACCTGCAAATTCGCGAATCGGCCTTGACAGGAGAGGCAAATAGTGTTAATAAATCCGCCTCCATTGACCCCTTAGACAGGGATACTCCCCTTGGCGATCGCTTAAATTTTGTCTTTACCGGAACAGAGGTACTGCAAGGCCGGGCCAAGGTCATCGTTACCAATACGGGAATGACCACGGAATTAGGCAAAATCGCTCAAATGTTAGCAACAGTCGGCAATGAACCCACTCCTCTCCAAAAAAGAATGACTCACTTGGGTAATGTCCTTGTTGCTGGTTCTCTCATTCTAGTGGCCCTGACTATTACCATCGGCCTGATCAATGCCGGTTGGTCGGCCCTAGAGGAATTAGTGGAAGTTTCCCTTAGTATGGCAGTAGCCGTCGTTCCCGAAGGATTACCCGCAGTTATCACCCTAACTCTCGCCCTAGGTACCCAACGCATGGTCAAACGTCAGGCCTTGATTCGTAAACTGCCGGCAGTAGAAACCCTTGGTTCCGTTAATGTGATCTGTTCCGACAAAACTGGGACGCTAACGGAAAATAAAATGATTGTACGCGAGATAGAGACAGTTAATCGCAGTTTTTTAGTTACTGGGGAAGGATATAGCCCAAAAGGACAATTTTTAGACTCCGAGCAACGGGCGATCGATCCCAAAACCGATCTAGAATTACATCATCTCTTAATTGCCAGTATCCTCTGCAACGATGCCAGTTTAGACCTCGATAACGGTCACGATAGCATTTTAGGCGATCCCACGGAAGGAGCCTTATTAGTTTTAGGGGCGAAAGCGGGCTTAAATTTATCCCTAACCAAGCAAGAGTTCCCTAGAATCGCTGAAATCCCCTTTTCTTCCCAAAGAAAGCGAATGTCGGTCATTTGTCAAGGAGTCAATCCCGTACTATTTACCAAAGGTTCCCCGGAATTAATCCTTGAACAGTGTCTCTCCTATCAATCGGGATTAGAAAGTCTTCCTTTTGGGGATAGGGAAAAAGAAAAAGTCTTAGTCGCTAACAATGCTATGGCTAACAGGGGTTTACGAGTCTTAGGATTAGCCTATAAAACACTAATTTATCCGCCAGAATCAACTGAAATCAGCGAAGATAAGCTAATTTGGTTAGGAATGGTCGGTATGATCGACGCACCGCGACCAGAGGTACAAATCGCCGTGGCTAGGTGTCGAGAAGCGGGAATCCGTCCGATTATGATCACCGGCGATCATCAATTAACCGCTCTAGCGGTGGCTAAGAGTCTTGGTATTGCCCAAGCGGGAGCTTTAGTGATCTCAGGGCGAGAATTAGATAAATTATCACCAATTCAGCTAGAAAACCTCATTGACAAAACTAACATCTATGCCCGTGTCTCCCCCGAACATAAATTAACCATTGTCCGCGCCTTGCAAAAAAAGGGTAAATTTGTTGCTATGACCGGAGATGGGGTGAATGATGCTCCGGCCTTGAAACAAGCAGATATAGGTATTGCCATGGGAATCTCCGGCACCGATGTCACCAAAGAGGCTAGTGATATGATTCTCCTTGATGATAATTTTGCCACCATCGTCGCTGCCACGGAAGAAGGGCGAGTGGTTTATAACAATATTCGCAGTTTTATTAAATATATTCTCGGCAGTAATATCGGGGAAGTGATTACTATCGCTGCTTCGCCTCTTTTGGGTTTAGTTACTCCCCTAACTCCCCTACAAATTCTCTGGATGAATTTAGTTACTGATGGTTTACCCGCGTTAGCTTTGGCAGTGGAACCCGCTTCTCCTAATATTATGCGTCGCCCTCCTTTTAGTCCCCAAGAAAGTATTTTTGCTCGCGGTTTGGGCAGTTATATTGTGAGAATTGGGATTATTTTTTCGATTATTAATATCACTCAAATGTTAATCGCTGTGCGCTTGGATCCGCTTTTTGGTAATACTGGTTCATGGAAAACTATGGTTTTTACTACTCTCTGTTTAGCTCAAATGGGTCATGCCATTTCCGTGCGATCGAGCGATCATCTTACCATAGAAATGAATCCTTTGACTAATCCCTATCTCTGGGTAGCAGTAACCCTGACGACAATTTTTCAACTGATGTTAATCTATGTTCCTGCCCTGCGGGATTTTTTCGGTACTCAATTTTTAACTAAAGAAGAATTATTAATCTGTTTGGGATTTAGTACCTTATTATTCGTTTGGGTGGAGTTAGAAAAATTATTTACCCGTTGGTATCATCGGCGATAATCAGGGAGTTTTTTTCATTGTTCAGTAAACAGTGAATTGAAAACTCAAATCTCATAACTGATAAACCCCATCCACAGGGAAAACCATAGTTTGGCTTTTTCAGCTATGATCCTTACATAGCAATACTTTTAAGGCTTAGTGCCTTGGCCGTGAAATTCCAGTTCTCTAGCTGATTGCGGTTTAGCTTACTATTAAAAACTGATTTGATCTAAGATTGAATCAGCAATATTTTATTGGGAGTATCAAACAATGGAACCAGTTTCTCTGATTGTCACGGCCTTGACTGCCGGTGCGGTTGCTGCGGCTAAAGATACGGCGGAAAAAGGCGTTAAAGATACATATCAAGGTTTGAAAACCTTGATTAAGCGTAAGTTTGCTAATGATGCTTTAGCACAGGCAATGGTAGAGGCAAAACCAGAGGATATCAAGAAAGCTGAAGGTTTGTTAAAAGATAAAATTGTCGAAGCGGGGGTTGATAAAGATAATGAAATCACTAAATTAGCCCAAGATTTACTAGACAAGCTCCAAGAACAACCCGGTGGACAACAAATTATCACCCAAAATATCAGTAATGTTAAATATGCTGCTGCCTCTGGCACGGGTAATGCTAGTATTAGCGGCATCACCGAGCATGGCACATCTAAGGATGACTGAGACTGTATTTTAATTAATCAGGATGGTTGATATGTCAGAACCAAGCGAAATTCAACAAAATATTACAGAAGCTCAATATGCTGCTACCTCTGGGACTGGCAATGCAACCATCACGATTACCAATTACTATTATCGAGAAGAAGCAAGAATAGCCCCTGCTGATTCTGCCGATGTTGCTGATGATAAACTGCCCTGTCCCTATCGTGGCTTGTTTCATTTTGGTCCAGGAGATGCAGAATACTTTTTTGGGCGCAAAAGCTTTATTAAAAACCTATTTCAGGCAACCCAAACCCGTAATTTTATCCCCCTATTAGGTGCGTCGGGAAGTGGTAAATCCTCGGTGGTTTTTGCGGGATTAGTCCCAAAATTGCAACAAGAAAGTCACTGGCAGTTTACCCATTTTCGTCCTGGTTCTGACCCTTTTCATGCCCTAGCTTTAGCATTAGTTCCCCTTTATACAACTAATTTAAATGAGACAGAACGCCTCGCCCAAGCGCGTCAGTTAGCCAATTATTTGCGTGATGGCGATATTTCTTTAGCTGACGTTGTTGCCCAAATCCAACAGAATTATCCCAGTGAACGGGTGCTGGTAATTGCCGACCAATTTGAGGAACTTTATACCCTCTGTCCTGATGAAACAATCCGTCGTAATTTTCTCGATAAATTAACTACATCCCCTTTTGAAAGGGTAGGAATGGTGTTGGTATTAACGATGCGGGCGGATTTCTTGGGGAATGCTCTTTCCTATCGTCCCTTTGCTGATGTCTTGCAAAATACCGACTTGAAATTGGGGCCGATGAACCGAGAAGAACTCACAGAAGTTATTGAAAAACCGGCGCAAAAATTGGGGGTGACATTGGAAGCGGGACTGGTGAAACGCATCCTCGATGATGTGGAGAGTGAGCCGGGGAATTTGCCATTACTAGAGTTTGCCTTAACGGAATTGTGGCAGCGGCGACAGGGCCAACAGTTAACCCATCTGGCATATACAGAAATTGGCGAAGTGCAGGGTGCTTTGGCCCGCCATGCCAATGAAGAATATGACAAGCTGAGTGAGGCGCAACGGAAAGAGGTGCGGCGCATTTTCATCCAATTGGTACGCCCAGGGGAAGGCACAGAAGATACGCGGCGGCTGGCGACAAAAGCGGAATTAGGGGCGGTAAATTGGGCGCTGGTGAAACAATTGGCGGATGCGCGTTTAGTTGTCACCAGTCGCAGTGAAGAGGCACAGGTGGAGACGGTGGAAGTGGTGCATGAAGCACTGATTCGCAATTGGGGGGAATTGCGGGGCTGGATGGACACAGACAGGGTTTTTCGCGCTTGGCAAGAGCGATTAAGGGCAGGAATGTATCAATGGCAACAGATAGAAAATGGAGACGTAACTGGATGGGATGAAAGCAGATTGTTGCGGGGTACAGCGTTGGCGGAGGCAGAAGAGAAGCTGAAACAACGTCCAGAGGATTTGAGCGAAGGGGAGCTATTTTATATCCAAGTAAGTGTAAAACTGCGAGACAAAGAACAAAGGCGGCGAGAACGTGTAAGACGACAGACTGTTTATGTTTATGTACTAGCAGGAGGTTCGATTTTGATTTTAGCTTTGGGTATATTGATTCAATGGCAGAACGCCGAAAAGCGAAAAGAAATAAATAACCTTGAACGACAACTAGAGTACGAGATAGAGTCCGCGAAAGAACAAGTAGAGTCCGCGAAAGAACAAGCGAGGACAAGCAAAATTCATGAGAGAGGGAGAATGTGTTACCAACTCCTAAGAGATAGGAATTGGAAACAAGGTTATGGAACGGTTGAGGAGTATGAAGAAAACAAAAGAAGGTTTGATTATTGTGAGTCGGAATGGGGTAAATAAAAGTAACACCGTGTGCGACTTTTTCAAAACTCTGATTTCACAAGTATTTCAAAGATACGGACTTGGCACGTTATTAGTGTCAGTTTCAGTCCCAACGGCGAGACTTTGGTGAGCGGTAGTTATGACAAAACTATCAAACTCTGGGATGTAAAAACAGGCAAAGAAATCCACACCTTCGAGGGGCATGATGGCCCTGTCAGAAGCGTTAATTTTAGTCCCGACGGCAAGACTTTGGTGAGCGGTAGTGATGACAAGACTATCAAACTTTGGGATGTAGAAACAGGCCAAGAAATCCGCACCCTCCATGGGCATGATAGCCGTGTCAGAAGCGTTAATTTTAGTCCCGATGGCAATACTTTGGTGAGCGGTAGTTGGGACAACACTATCAAACTCTGGAAGGTAGAAACAGACTCGAATTTATTGAATTTAGATGCTTTAATGGGGCGTAGTTGCGATTGGGTGCGGGCTTATTTGCACAACCCTAATTCTGGTGTCAGGGAGGAAGATAGGGGTTTGTGTGATGGCATTGGTACAAAGAATTATCGGACTAAGGAGATTTTGCCATGACTTCCACGAAAGAATAGAGCTAACCAGCTAGGGTAAAATTAGGGTTTCGGCTTATCCTCAACTCAGCTTAACTAGGAATAGGCCGATTTATCTTGCTAAGGCTATATTTTGAGCAACTTTTGTCAATTTATCCACAAACAGAAACATCAATCGTAGGGTGCGTTAGCCAAAGCGTAACGCACCCATTTAATAATTAAGTTGGTGCGTGGGGTGCGGATTATTAATTGGTTTTTTCTCAGAGATTATCGCCGCAAACACGCACCCTAAAAGATCGGCTTACACAAAAAAACAAGTTTATGTTATTATTAAAATAAATCTCAGTCAATAAAAAATATTTATTATGAATATCAAAGTGGTTGTCTGGCAAGAAGATGATGTTTGGTGTGCAACTGTACCAGCTTTGTCTGGTTGTCATACTTGGGCAGAAAATTATGATGATTTGATGGTCATGGTTAAAGAGGCAATAGAAGGCTGGTTAGAAGTTTCTCATGAAAAAAAATTACTTGATCGAAAAGAGAATCAGCAATTAGTGGAGATTTCTGTATGAAGTCAATCTCAGGTAAAAAATTATGTAAAGTCGTTGAAAGATTTGGCTAGAAATTGGCAAGAATTAAAGGAAGTCATTATATCTATACCAAAGAAAATGTTTCTGCAATTATTGTTATACCAACCCATGGAAATCGAGATTTACCGATAGGAACATTAAAAGGTATTCTCAAAGATTCAGGATTAACTGAAGATGATATTTGACAACGTAACGCACCAATTTGATGATAAATTTGGGCGTGGGGCGCGGATTATTAATTTTAGTTTTTCATCAGAATTAGTAACCGCAAACACTCACCCTACAAGCTAATTCGTAGGGTGCGAAGCGCGAAAGTGTAACGCACCAATTTAATAATTAAGTTGTTGCGTTACGGCAGATTATTAATTTGTTTTTTTGTCAGAGATTATCGATGCAAACACGCACCCTACCAGATCGGCGATCGCACTAAAATTGTCCAACCGATGGGGGCTACCTCACATCCCATTCTTGCGAGATTAGCAATTTTGGCTTTTCGTTACTTGGTATGGTTCGATAGGGGGGCAGGAGTTCCAAATCCCGCAGCGAGTTTTCCCTTGCTGGTCATGCCTGGGTCCGCGCTTCTTTCCTTTTTTCCGTTTATTTTCATCGCTGGGTTTCTTCAACTGGTCGGAAGATGGCGGCACTGAACTATTTTGCGAGGTACGATTTGTCAGCTTGTCTCGTTTTTCTTTTAATTTCTCCTCTTGCTGCTGTGCTTCGATTTGTTTCTGTTGCTCTTCTATCAGTCGCTCTTGCTGGGCTATTTGTTGTTGCTGTTTCACTATCCACTCCACAACTCTTCTTCGGCGACGGTTATGACTGAAGGCGAATTAAGGGAGCGGTTTGATTCATCATGTCCGGCAGGCACTTAACTGAACTCAGCATACATCTAACTGCTCCATCTTACCTCTCCGTTTATTGCGGTGAGCAGTTACCAATTTTTGTGGTACGATCTGAATGCCCTAGGTTAGAAACTAACTTTTCTCACGATTTATTCCCATGAAAGAACAAATCAAAGAACGCATCGAACAACTCAAAGCCGAATATGAGTCTGGTCAAAAAATGTTAGCTGATCTAGAAACACAAGAGTCTAATCTAAGAACTACCATGCTGCGCATCAGTGGTGCGATTCAAGTATTAGAAGAGTTACTCGCTAAAGCTGAGGAAGAAGAAAATCTTGACGACGCTAAAAAAGTAGAAGTTCTCTCTCAATGAAGTAGTTAATATTCCCCAAAACTGCCATGATTCAAAACCTAGTTTTGAGAATAATCAGCCTGCTAGTTGAGACCTTAGCAAGCGTAATTACTGATGCGGCTCAACACATTAAAGCCGGACCGGTTGACTCAAGTAATAGCAGCAATCTCCCGATTACTGTTATAACTCCGGGTTGCTTTACCATCAGCCAACAACCCGGAGAAAACACCTCTAATCAACCACGTCCAGAAGATTTTCGCGAAAAACTGGCTGTCAGCCAAGAAAAGCCTTCAAGACCATATATCTTAGCCAAAACACCGCTACAAGGAACGGTTCAGTGTCAAGTTTTCTTTGCTGAAGGTACCTTAACAGAAAAGCAAATTTGGCTTCAGGAAAAACAAGACTTTACCATCAATTATAAAACGCAAGAGTGTAACTTTACCTATGATATATCAAAAGCAAAAAGTATCCTGTTTATCTACTCGTTTGTCGGGATTTTTAGCCTAAGAAACTTTGAACAAGAACTTTTCATAGAGGTACAAGCTGCAAGTACCAATGAACTGGAAAAATTAACGGCTCTCATTGCTGGCTCTATCCTAACCCACCACGACCAATTAATCGAAGCCTATAATCAAGACCCCACCTACAAAACAGAATATAATGCAGCTTCCCTGGGAATTTTAGCCCAACTGCATCAAATTCAGTTTTTAGCAGGAAATCCAGCCGATACATCCTCAATTAAAATGACGCTGAAGTTTTTAGTAACCGGTCAACTGAAAGCAACACGAGCAATTAGTGAAAACTTCGGTATCATCGAAAAAATTGAGATTATAGAACCAACGGTTAGTCGATAATTTCCCGATCAATTTTGGGTAAACTGTCATCAAATTCCTGCGAAGTCTCTTGCCTCATCTCAACAGGCAATTTAAATACGCGGGCAGCTTAAAAGAGTCTTAGCTAGGGTTGGCTGAATAAATCTAAAAACCTTGTTGGATAAGGCTTTTAGACTTTTTTTCCCTCAAAAAGTGCCGACCATTGGAGGGATCGGGGGGAAAATTCAGGGACTTTTTCCCTGAAAATTAGGTAACTGACTACCTCAAAATCGAAACTCTACACCCCACACCCCACACCCCACACCCCACACCAACAAACTTTTTGCCGCAAACCCTAGCTATAGCACTTATCTTAATGGTGAGGTACGAAGTTGCTGCCAGCAAGGGAATCTTTAAGAAATTACCCAAAATCCCTGAGTATAGATATTGACGGCGCTAGACTCCCAACGTATAGATAAATACTGTTTCTGGAAGCCCATGACTGTGAGCTACGAAAAAATTACCCCACCGACAACAGGCTCGACAATTACTTTTTCTGAGGGAAAACCTCTAGTTCCCGACGATCCGATCATTCCCTTCATTCGCGGTGACGGTACGGGGGTCGATATCTGGCCCGCAACCGAAAAAGTTATCGATGCAGCGATCGCCACAGCCTACGGTGGTCAAAGGAAAATCCATTGGTTTAAAGTCTATGCAGGCGATGAAGCTTGCGAAATCTACGGGACTTATCAATATCTACCCCAAGATACCTTGACAGCGATTAAAGAATATGGTATCGCCATCAAGGGTCCCTTGACCACTCCCATCGGTGGCGGCATTCGTTCCCTGAATGTGGCTTTGCGGCAAATTTTTGACCTTTATGCCTGTGTTCGTCCCTGTCGTTACTATGCGGGAACCCCTTCCCCCCATAAAACCCCGGAAAAACTCGATGTCATCGTCTATCGGGAAAATACCGAGGATATTTATCTCGGCATCGAATGGAAACAAGGCACGGAAATCGCCGATAAACTGATTAATTATCTCAACACCGAACTAATTCCCGCCACTCCCGAACACGGTAAAAAACAAATTCCCCTCGATGCGGGTATCGGGATCAAACCGATTAGTAAGACGGGTTCCCAAAGATTAGTCCGCCGGGCGATCGAACGAGCGCTGACTTTACCGAAACCGAAAAATCAAGTTACTCTCGTCCACAAGGGTAACATTATGAAATATACCGAAGGAGCGTTCCGGGATTGGGGTTATGAATTAGCTAAAAGTGAATTCCGGGATGTGTGCGTTACCGAGATGGAATCATGGATCCTGAGCAATAAGGAGAAAAACCCCGATCTGAGCATCGAAGATAACGCCCGCATGGTGGAACCGGGTTATGATGCCCTCACGGACGAGAAAAAAGCCAAAATATGCCAAGAAGTGACCAGTGTTCTCGATGCTATCTGGGAAACCCACGGCCATGGCCAGTGGAAAGATAAAATTATGGTTAACGATCGCATTGCCGATAGTATCTTCCAACAGATCCAAACCCGTCCCGATGAATACTCGATCCTCGCTACCATGAACCTGAATGGCGATTATCTCTCCGATGCGGCAGCGGCGATCGTGGGTGGTTTAGGGATGGGACCCGGGGCGAATATTGGCGATACTTGCGCTATTTTTGAGGCAACCCACGGCACAGCCCCTAAACACGCCGGTTTAGACCGAATTAACCCCGGTTCGGTGATTCTTTCTGGGGTGATGATGTTGGAATACATGGGATGGCAAGAAGCGGCCGATTTGATTAAAAAAGGCATTGCGGCGGCGATCGCTAATCGACAAGTTACCTACGATTTAGCGCGTCTGATGGAACCTCCCGTTAATCCTCCCCTGAAATGTTCCGAATTTGCCGACGCGATTATCTCCCATTTTGGGGATTAATTTTCCGGTTAGGGTAGCCTGAAAACTGCCCTATTTTTCGGAAAATCCCCAAAATCACCCCTGTCTCCGTTAATGCAGACGTTTTAAGCGTTCTTGGAGAATTTGGGCTTGTTTTTCGGACTCTGCTAAAGCTTGCTGCGTTTTTTGGATTAAAGCTTCTGGAGCTTTTTCGACAAAGCTAGGTTTATTCAAGCGATCGCTCAAACTCTTGATTTCCCCTTCTACTTTAGCTAAATTTTTCGCTAATTTCCCGGCCAATACCGATATATCAACCAATCCGGACAGGGGTATAAGGATTTCTACCGTAGCGACAACACCGGCGATCGCTTGATTGACTTCCTCGGTTATTTTGTCCGTCAAAATTAAGTTTTCGATCTTGGCCAAGTCCTTTAAGTACACTTGTCCGCGTTGCAAAATAGCTAATTCTTGGCTGTTTTCTGTCTGTAAAATTGCCGTGATCGTTGCCCCCGGTTTAATCCCCGCTTCGGCCCGCAAATTACGCAACACCCGAATACTTTCTATTAATAACTCAAAAGTATTTTCTAAGTCTAGATCGATCAGAGAACTATCAGCTATTGGATAGGTTTCTAAAGCTAAAACCTGCTGATTTTCTTGGGTTAAATGATGCCAAATTTCTTCGGTAATATGGGGCATAAAAGGATGTAATAGTTTTAATGTCCCTGCCAAGATAAAAGCCAAAGTTTGCCTAGCTGTAGCACAGGAAACCGATTCTTTATCCTTCCATAAACGAGTTTTCACTAACTCGATATACCAATCACAGAAATCGCCCCAGATAAATTCGTATAGACCTTTTGCCGCTTCTCCCATGCCATAATTTTCTAGATAATCTCTAGTTTTTTGCACTGTTTGATGATAACGAGATAAAATCCAGCGATCAGCTAATTCTAAATTTTCTAAAACTGGTTCTCCCAATTCTTCTGGGGTTTTTCCCTCCAGATTCATCATGACAAAACGGGAAGCATTCCAAATTTTATTGGCAAAATTTCGGGCCGCTTCTACGGATTCCGATTCATCGGTTTTACGGTTGTATTGCAGACTGATATCCTGTCCTGCTCCTGCCACTTCTCGGATTAAGGTATATCGTAAAGCATCGGTTCCATATTTATCAATTAAAATTAGGGGATCGATGCCGTTATTGGCAGATTTAGACATCTTTTTGCCGTTTTCATCCCTAACTAAACCGTGAATATAGACATCTTTAAAGGGCATTTGTTGCGTAAAATAGCCCGCCATCATCGTCATTCTGGCCACCCAGAAAAAGATAATATCAAAACCAGTGACGAGGGTTGTGGTGGGATAATAGGTGTCTAGATCAAGGGTTTTTTCTGGCCATCCCATAGTTGAAAATGGCCACAATCCCGAGGAAAACCAAGTATCTAAAACATCGGGGTCTTGTTGAATAATTATATCCTCTCCATACTCTTGTTTGGCCTTGGCTAAAGCGGAGGTTTCATCTGGGGCAACGACGAAGGGAGTATGGTTAGTAATTTCGTTATTAGTTTCACTGATAATATACCAAGCGGGAATTTGATGACCCCACCACAGTTGTCGAGAAATACACCAATCTTTTAGTTTAACTAACCAATCACGATAAACTTTTGTCCATCTTTCCGGCACAAAACGGGGCGAGTTTTCCTGATCTAAACAGGCTAAAGCTTTTGTGGCTAAAGGTTCAATTTTAACGAACCATTGGGTAGATAAAAGGGGTTCCACGGGAACTTTACCTCGATCGCTATAGGGGACGCTATGGCGATAGGCTTCAATCTTAACTAAAAAGCCGTCTTCATCGAGTTTTTTAACGACATTTTTGCGGGCAACAAAACGATCTTGACCTGCGAATATTCCGGCATTTTCGTTTAAACTGCCGTCTAAATTCATGATATTAATAAAGGCTAAATTATGGCGTTTACCCATCTCAAAATCTTTAGGATCGTGGGCCGGCGTAACTTTGACGCAACCGGTACCGAATTGGGGATCCACCAATTCATCGGCAATAATGGGTATTTCTCGCCCCATTATCGGTAAAGTGACGGTTTTGCCGATTAAATGGCGATAACGGGGGTCTTGCGGGTTGACAGCGACACCAGTATCACCGAGCATGGTTTCGGGCCTTGTGGTGGCTACTTGAAGATAACCGCCACCATCGCTAAGAGGATAGCGAAAATACCAGAGATTTCCCTCAATGTCCTTGTTTTCTACCTCTAAATCGGAAACGGCCGACCGGGATTCGGGACACCAGTTGACTAAGTATTGACCGCGATAGATTAATCCGTCCTCATAGAGTTTGATAAAAGCAGTACGGACAGCGTGGGAAAGTCCCTCATCCATGGTGAAACGTTCCCGCGTCCAATCGACGGATACCCCCAAGCGCCGCAGTTGATTAACAATGGTACTACCGGACTCCTCTTTCCATTGCCAAGCGCGTTCGAGGAATTTTTCCCTTCCTAGTTGATAACGGTCGGTTTTTTCGGCTTTTAATTGGCGATCGAGTATGGCTTGTACTGCAATACTAGCGTGATCCGTACCGGGCAGCCAGAGGGTATTTTTGCCGGTCATGCGCTTGTAGCGAACAAGTGTATCAATCAAGGAACTCTCGAAGGCGTGACCCATGTGGAGACTACCGGTAACATTGGGAGGGGGGATGACTATACAGTAGGTTTCGCCGCCTTTTTCGGGGTTTGCTGTAAATATCTCTTGATTTTCCCAATATTGCTGCCATTTCGTTTCTGTGATCTTGGGATCGTATTGCTTCGATAGTTCCGAGGTCATGATGGGGGGATTCTACAATTCTTAGTTCTTTGTCAATTGTCCCACATTTGGGAGAGATCAAATTCCTGTTTAGTTGCCAGCTAAAAAATTTTAAGAGTCCTATTAAGATAGCTGTTATCTTTTCCTCGGCTAAACCTAGCTAATTTCTGGTAACTTTTTTGTATCTCACCAGTATAATAATTGCTATAATCAATTGAGGGAGTCGATCAATAAGTGGGTAGGTATTAAAAACTTTCAGATGCCCCCCTTATTAAGGGTAGGGTTGATTCATGAATCAACCCTACTTAATAAGGGGGAGATCGGCACCCCCCTTATCAAGCTGTCCTTTAGTCACATCTTTCTTAACATTTCAAACCTTTGTAGCACAAGGCTTTCAAGACTCGGTTAACAATTTGTAATATTCCTTGTTGACACCCTTACTGACAAAGAAAAAACTGAAATCA
>NZ_JADBUN010000266.1:0-3639 GCF_020245625.1 Microcystis sp. M049S2
CCCTTATCCTGACTTGATTTCAGTTTTTTCTTTGTCAGTAAGGGTGTCAACAAGGAATATTACAAATTGTTAACCGAGTCTTGAAAGCCTTGTGCTACAAAGGTTTGAAATGTTAAGAAAGATGTGACTAAAGGACAGCCTTGATAAGGGGGGCATCTGATAATTTTTAACGGCTACCTACTTAACTAACACTCCATTCAGAAAAATTTCGGCAATACCTTCGGCCATTTCTTGTAAAGCTAAGGGGGAAGCATTACTATCTAAAATAGTTTCACTGGAAAAACCGGCAATTGCGAACATTCCAAGAAAAACCTGGGCCACAATTTTCGGATTCATGGGACGATAGATACCACGATCGATCGCTGTTTGAAAAAAAGCCTCGGCCACATCGGTCATTTTAGCAATTACCTCCGATTGAATCCGCTCTTTTAATTCGGGGTGAAATTGTGCCTCTATAAAACAAACTCGCAATAAATCGCTATTTTCTCGCATTCTCAACACCCTACGTCGCATCACCTGCGCTACCGCTTTATAACTGCCCATTTCGCTCAATTCCGTCAGCAAGTCGGTGAGAATATCCACCCATCCCCTAGTGGCCACTTCGATTAAAATCGCCTTTTTGTTGGGAAAATAACGAAATAAAGTTCCTTCTGCCACATTTGCGCTTCCTGCTAGGTCTTTAGTCGTGGTTCCTTCATAACCCTTAGCGGCAAATAAACGTAAAGCGGCCTGTAGAATACGACTACGGGTATCTTCTTCCCCTGAATTGGTCTCAGTTAGGGAACGTTGAAAAAGACTTTGCATAATTATTGACAGCTAGAACGGGATAGAGCCATTGTCATCGATCAAGTCAGGTGTTTACTCAAATGCTTCATAAAATTTTGAGTAATTGGGATTAGAGATTGTTCGGTTATCGTTCCGCAGACTTCCCCAGAAATCAAGCTAGAAGCTTGTCCACCTAGCTAAAATCTTAATGAGTTTCATACGGTCGCTGTGCAAGCGGATAGTTGTACCAATTCTCCAAAGTCTGACTACAGAAGTTTAATCCCCCTAAATCCCCCTTAAAAAGGGTGACTTAAATTCGATGTGTAGTTTTCATTTAGAGAAATGGTATTAGACCGTAGCTCACCCCTTTTTATACAACCGTTCTGGGGCGAACTGCAAATTCAGACTGCGAACGGGAAAAACAAACATCAAACTCAAAAAGGAAATTAGCCTGCCCCAAAATTAAAGGTGTAGTGGGAGCTTGAGTCCAGGCAAATGCTAGATTAACGGTGGGGAATGGGTTAACTTGGCCTTCAACAACGACGGCACGAGCTTGACAATGGGCTAAGTTCCCAGCCAAGATAACCGAAAGATTTTCATTCTCCCAGATAAAGCCTAGTTGTAGGCCCAACTCGTAGGGTAGAACGTTGACACTTGCTCCCGTATCAATCAAACCTTCGGTGTTTAAGGAGCGCCCATTCAGACCCAGCGTTATAGGCACATATGGCATTCGGTCAACCATGCTGGAACTGGTGTCAATAATTTTGTAGGGAAATTTTTGACCATCAAGCATTCTGTTCTTTTTGTTTTGTAGCCAGAAGGTTCATTAAGGTGTTGGCCGCTTCAGAACAGCCATAGGGAGACCAGATTGGGTACTCTTGACCTTCTACAAAAAAGTCTCCGTTCTCTTCTTTGACAAGCTCAGTGGCCAAGAATTGCATTAGTCGCAGCTTGTCAATTTTTGAAAGTTCCTGGATTTGAGATTTGAGTTCAGCCAAGGACATTTTGAGAGCCTCTTTTCTGAAATTTGGTGGCAAGGTAATGATACTGGCTTCTGGTTCAGGTACAGACCATCAATCAATATTCTACTATCCAGACTGCTGAAAAATATCGTCAGTGCTGGGTTGTAACCAGTATTTTCCCCGATTTTTTTGACTTTTTACTTTTCTCTTGGGATAAGATTGTGATCGATCGAGTTTAGGGAATTTTTATGACCACAGAAAGTTTAGCGACTTCAGAAGCAATAGAGTCAATGACCGATGAATTTCTGGCTAGTACGAGCAGTCACCAAGAAATGATTGAAATGGTTATTTCTACTCTGCAGCAGAATGATACTGCTATGGTACAACACACAGAAAAAGGTTATCTGTGGAAGTTTCAGTATGGTAGCGTTGAGGTGTTTGTGCAGTTAACTGGGGAAAGCGATGATGATTTTCTCACGGTGTGGTCTTCTGTGCTGAAATTGCCTGTTAAGGATGAATTGGGATTAACCCGCAAGTTATTAGCGATGAATTGTGCCGAAACCTTTGAATCTCATTTTGCCATTATGAATGAGCAGGTGGTGGTGATTTCTCAGCGTACTGTGGCCGATTTGTCTCCCGGGGAGATTTCGCGAGCAATTACTCTCGTGGCGACGGTAGCAGATAATAATGATGAAATGTTACGAGAATCCTTTGGTGGCAGCTAAAATTTGGCGTTATATCCCTCCAATTATCTCATCGGCAGAGCTACAAATGGCGATCGATTCTTGGTTACTAGAGCAACACCGTTGTGGTCATCATCCCCCGACTTTGCGTTTTTATCAATGGTCGCCCCCAGCTATTTCCTTGGGCTATCATCAACGGCAATATCCTGATTTTTGGCGTGATTTGACTTGGCAAGGTCAAAAAATCTCCTTAGTTCGTCGTCCTACTGGTGGACGGTCCGTACTACATCAGGGGGATTTGACTTATATGGTGGTAAATTCGGGGATGAAGGGGAATGTTAGGGAAGTTTACCAGCAAATCTGTCAATTCTTAATCACAGGCTGGCAAAATCTCGGTCTGGAATTGTCCTACGGTGTTGCAGGCCGGGGATATATTAATTCTGCTAACTGTTTCGGTACGGCTACCGGTGCGGATCTAGTCGATAATTGGGGCAATAAATTTATTGGGAGCGCCCAACTGCAACGGGGTTCCTCGGTTCTCCAACATGGTTCCATGGTGCTAGAGCAGGATAATTCGCTGTTTGAGCAAGTTTTCGCCAGTGCCGCCCCTCAAAAGCTGAATTTAGCCCCAGATTTGACCCTAGAGACAATTATCGCTACCCTGAAAACCGAGGCCGAGGAATGCTTCGATTGTCAATTGCTAGAGCAACCCCTAGGGGATTGGGAATGGCAATCAATTAAAAAAATGAATATAAATACTCATTGACAAAAAAGTTTTTGTGTGTACCAAAAATCAATTATGAGTCAAGTTGTATAGATTTGTAATTTTTTGCTAATAATGGTTAAAGGTAGATAGAGGCCACAAGAAACCAAAGTCTTACCGAACTCGAAATTATTGTCTAGCTTGTGCTAGTTTAAGAAACGTTAATCTTTTACAGTTTGTGAGGATTAACGAGCGATCGCATCTAGTTTAGTTAAGCTAATCCAGTCAATCGATCGCGCCATCTTATAAGACAATGGGAGTAATCCCAGACTCAAAAAAGTTAAGAAATCTTGCCCGTGATTTCAGTTAAGCAAGAGGAAAAATACCCATGACCATTGCTGTCGGACGCGCCCCAGAAAGAGGGCTGTTTGATGCTCTCGATGACTGGCTCAAAAGAGACCGTTTCGTCTTCATCGGTTGGTCTGGTTTACTACTCTTCCCCTGCGCCTTCATGGCCCTAGGTGGA
>NZ_JADBUN010000267.1:0-4433 GCF_020245625.1 Microcystis sp. M049S2
CTGCGATGAGCAAGGGTTTCCAGGCATCGCGGAGATAGGTTTGGTAAATGAGTAATTCTGCATCGGTTGGCAATTTATTGCGCGAGCGGTGTTCATCTCGGTAGCGCTCAAAGAGCAGGGTAATGTTATTGATGATGGGGAGGAAGCGGGAATTGAAGGGACGAGATTCATATTGCAGGGCTATGATGCGAATTGATTTTTCAACGTTGGCGTATTTCTTGCTGTGTAGGGAGAATTTTCTTTGGGAGGAATCCGCCAGACGCAGGTTGATATAGAGTTGATCTGTTTTTGCAATGGTTGATACCAATTGACGATAAAGATCCGGGTCGAAATCGGGTAACCGGGTCATACGACATTGCAATGAGGAAAGTAGGATAATGATTAAAATAAGGCGGCGAAGTAATTGTTGCATGCTCTCGTGCTTATTTGTCTAAGGTACTAATGGGGAAAGGGAGTGAGACTCCGTTAAAACACTGAATTCAAGAAAATAGGTTGAAATAACGGGTAGGTAATACCGTGAAAAAACGGGATGTGAAAACAGTAAATATAGAAGGAAGCCAGTGTCCGTAAACCATTTGTCAGAGTGTCTCGGATGTAGCTTGAGATTAGTCCTTTGTAGTCGGGCAGTAACAGTAGTGTGAGTGTGGGGATGAGATTTTTCACACTCACTCTCACACTCACGCTGGCCCATTGGAGTGAGTGTGGGGATGAATTTTTTCACACTCAATCTCAAACCCACACTGGCCCATTGAAGTGAGTGTGGGGATGAATTTTTTCACACTCAATCTCAAACCCACACTGGCCCCATTGGTGGGAAGAGAGAAACTTTATGGGGAAATAAAAAAAAAGCCTCACTGAAATCAATCAATGAGGCTCTCAATAAATATGGCAGCTACCTACTCTCCCGGCGTAATGCAAGTACCATCGGCCATGGGGGACTTAACTTCTCTGTTCGGAATGGGAAGAGGTGAACACCCCCGGCAAAACCACCATAAGCTGTTGCGGTTGTTAACAACCAATAATGTACATATTGGGAAGCTGATCAAAGAACAAGAAAAAAAATAAAGCTTACGGGCAATTAGTACTACTCGGCTTTACTGTTACCAGTTTTACACCTGTAGCCTATCAACGTCATAGTCTTTGACGACCCTTAAAAGTAAACTCATCTTGTGGAAGGTTTCACGCTTAGATGCTTTCAGCGTTTATCCTTGCCGTGCATAGCTACTCTGCATTACACCTGGCGGCATAACAGATACACCAGCGGCACGTACGACCCGGTCCTCTCGTACTAAGGTCATGTCCACTCAATTTACTAGCGCCCACCACAGATAGGGACCGAACTGTCTTGCGACGTTCTGAACCCAGTTCACGTGCCACTTTAATCGGCGAACAGCCGAACCCTTGGGACCTTCTCCAGCCCCAGGATGTGACGAACCGACATCGTGGTGCCAAACCTTACCGTCGATATGAGCTCTTGGGTAAGATCAGCCTGTTATCCCCGGAGTACCTTTTATCCTTTGAGCGATGGCCCTTCCATGCAGAACCACCGGATCACTTTAGCCAGCTTTCGCTCCTGCTCGACGTGTTTGTCTCACAGTCAAGCACCCTTTTACTAATGCGCTCTGCGTACGATTACCAACCGTACTGAGGGTACCTTTGCGAGCCTCCGTTACTTTTTAGGAGGCGACCACCCCAGTCAAACTACCCACCATGCAATGTCCCCGCTTTTGGCGGGTTAGGTTCTAAGCAACAAAAGGTTGGTATTTCAACGATGACTCCACAACACCTGGCGATGCTGCTTCATAGTCTCCCAACTATCCTACACATTTGTTGCTCAAAATCAATGCAAAGTTGTAGTGAAGGTTCACGGGGTCTTTCCGTCCCGTGGCGGGTAACCGGCATCTTCACCGATACTACAATTTCACCGGGCTCGTGGAGGAGACAGTGTTCAACTCATTAGACCATTCGTGCAGGTCGGAACTTACCCGACAAGGAATTTCGCTACCTTAGGACCGTTATAGTTACGGCCGCCGTTTACTGGGGCTTCAGTCAGGAGCTTTGGCTTGCGCCGAACACCCTTCCTTAACCTTCCAGCACCGGGCAGGTTTCAGGCTCTATACGTCAACTTACGTTTTTGCAGGGCCCTGTGTTTTTGTTAAACAGTTGGTTGAACCAATTTACTGAGACCGTCAGAGACGGTACGCTTTATCCCGAAGTTACAGCGTCAATTTGCCTAGTTCCTTCTCCACGGCTCACCCGAGCGCGTTAGAATACTCATCCCGTCTACCTGTGTCGGATTCCGGTACTGGCTGCTATACTCGCTTTTCTTGGCAGGGATTTTATGATTTCGCTTTGTCCGAAGACTCCACTCAGGCGCACATCCGTCTGTACGCAACCACCACGTCCCTGCGTCACTTTTAATGTATAGCAGGTGAAGGAATATTAACCTTCTTTCCATCAGATACCCCTTTCGGGTTTTCCTAAGGACCAGACTAACCCTGATCCGATTAACGTTGATCAGGAAACCTTAGACTTTTCGCGTTAAAGTTTTTCACTTTAATTATCGTTACTTATGCCTACATTTTCTTTTCAAATCGCTCCAGCATGGCTCGCGCCACACCTTCGATGCAGATTTGAATGCTCCCCTACCACACTCTGCCAAAGGCAGAGGTTTAGAACTTCGGTTCATAGTTTGATGCCCGATTATTTTCCGTGCAGGATCTCTCGACCAGTGAGCTGTTACGCACTCTTTAAATGAATGGCTGCTTCCAAGCCAACATCCTGGCTGTTATAGAAATCCCACCTCGTTTGATCAACTTAACTATGTATTAGGGACCTTAGTTGCTAATCTGGGTTATTTCCCTCTCGGCCACGGACCTTAGCGCCCGCAGCCTCACTCCCGGAGATATATGATAGCATTCGGAGTTTGTCAGGGTTTGGTAGGCGGTGAAGCCCCCTAGCCCAATCAGTAGCTCTACCTCTATCATACTTCTATATCCGAGGCTGTTCCTAAAAACATTTCGGGGAGAACGAGCTATCTCTCAGTTTGATTGGCCTTTCACCCCTATCCACAGGTCATCCCAAGACTTTTCAACGTCAACGGGTTCGGTCCTCCATTCTGTGTTACCAGAACTTCAACCTGCCCATGGATAGATCACAAAGTTTCGCGTCTACCCCGACTGACTAATCGCCCTATTTGGACTCGCTTTCGCTTCGGCTCCGTTAAATAAGAACTTAACCTCGCCAGTCAGGAGTAACTCGTAGGCTCATTATGCAAAAGGCACGCCGTCATCCGCCAAAGGCGGACTCCGACCGCTTGTAGGCGTACGGTTTCAGGTACTATTTCACTCCCCTGTTCGGGGTGCTTTTCACCTTTCCCTTACGGTACTGGTTCACTATCGGTGTCTGAGGAGTATTTAGCCTTACCAGATGGTGCTGGCAACTTCACGCAAGATTCCTCCGGTCCCGCGCTACTCAGGATACTGCTCGTCCTTGTTAATTTGTATCTACAGGGCTATCACCTGCTATGGCTCAACTTTCCAGAAGATTCGATTTGATAACAATTTCTAAATGCAGTCCTATAACCCCGGATCGGCACGCCGACCCGGTTTGGGCTGTGCCCTTTTCGCTCGCCACTACTTAGGGAATCACTGTTGTTTTCTTTTCCACCCGGTACTTAGATGTTTCAGTTCTCGGGGTTGGCTCTCCAACTTACGCCGGAGTAACACACCTTCAGTGTGCTGGGTTGTCCCATTCGGAGATCTACGGATATAACGATCGTGTGCATCTTCCCGTAGCTTTTCGCAGCTTACCACGTCCTTCTTCGCCTCTCAGACCCAAGGCATCCACCATACGCCCTTGTTTGCTTTAAAGAATTTATCGGTAATGGCTTTGCATAAGAACCATTACCATTCTTGTTTTTTGATTTCGCTTTCCCAATATGTCAAAGAACTATAACCATCCATTGAATTGCTTCAACTTAGGTCGTTGCAGATGTTCAGGTAATGAACCTGGTGGCCCGAAGCCAACATCTAAATAAAGAACTGTATCCGACTACTCTTTTCCTCTGGTGGAGGATATCGGAGTCGAACCGATGACCCTCTGCGTGCAAGGCAGATGCTCTAGCCAACTGAGCTAACCCCCCGGATTGACGGTATGTCAGCACCGACCAAAATCCCAATACCGTCATCGGCTGGGTGATCCGGCAGAGCTGAACCCCCGCTTGTGTTACTAAGTAGACCCGACCAGAGTTGAACTGGTGACCTCTACATTATCAGTGTAGCGCTCTAACCAACTGAGCTACGGGTCTGATTCGGGTACTATTAGTACAAACAAAGAACAAAATTGAAAGAAGTGGAAACAACAGCAATGGTAAGCAGTATCTCTAAAAGGAGGTATTCCAGCCGCACCTTCCGGTACGGCTACCTTGTTAC
>NZ_JADBUN010000268.1:0-10143 GCF_020245625.1 Microcystis sp. M049S2
ATAATAATTGTTCCTGTAGGAAGACGTTCTCCTTGTAACTGCCCTCGATTCCACATTCTCCAAGCAGTGTCATAACTGATCCCTTTTTTCTTAGCATAATCTGATAGTTTCATGTGAACTGCAATGTAAACTTGTACTAACTATATTAGCAGTTGTTTGCAGTCATTTGCATATATTTTTTACAAAACTTTACAATACCAGTCTCCTCCAGATGATCTGCATAAAAACTTAAGAATGATCCCCGTCTGGTGATAGACTTTTGACTGTTAAGGAAACAAACTCACTAGATAAATCATAGATCAGCTGTAGGGAGGATCATCGAGTGGAAAGTACGCTAGGGTTAGAAATTATCGAAGTGGTCGAACAGGCTGCCATTGCCTCCTCGAAGTGGATGGGTAAAGGCGAAAAAAATACCGCCGATCACGTCGCTGTGGAAGCGATGCGCGAACGGATGAATAAAATCCATATGCGTGGTCGCATCGTTATTGGAGAAGGGGAAAGAGACGAAGCTCCCATGCTCTATATTGGCGAAGAAGTGGGTATCTGTACCCAAGTTGATGCCAAACAATATTGTAATCCCGACGAATTAGTCGAAATCGATATCGCCGTCGATCCCTGCGAAGGCACTAACTTGGTTGCCTACGGTCAAAATGGTTCCATGGCCGTGTTAGCGATCTCCGAAAAAGGTGGATTATTCGCCGCTCCTGACTTTTATATGAAAAAATTAGCCGCTCCCCCAGCAGCTAAAGGTCATGTGGATATTAATAAATCGGCGACGGAAAACCTGAAAGTTCTTTCCGATTGTCTCAATCGTTCGATCGAAGAACTGGTGGTAGTGGTGATGGATCGTCCCCGTCACAAGGAATTAATCCAAGAAATCCGCAACGCCGGGGCCAGAGTTCGTCTGATCAGCGATGGTGACGTATCGGCCGCTATTTCCTGCGCTTTTTCGGGAACTAATATTCATGCTCTCATGGGTATCGGTGCCGCTCCGGAAGGGGTAATCTCGGCGGCGGCTATGCGTTGTCTAGGCGGTCACTTCCAGGGACAATTAATCTATGATCCGGAAGTGGTCAAAACCGGTTTAATCGGCGAAAGCCGCGAGGGTAATCTCGCTCGTCTGCAAGAAATGGGCATCACTAATCCCGATCGCGTTTACGGTTGCGAAGAATTAGCCAGTGGCGAAACCGTCCTCTTTGCCGCCTGTGGTATCACCCCCGGCACCCTGATGGAAGGGGTCCGCTTCTTCCATGGTGGCGCTCGTACCCAAAGCTTGGTTATCTCCACCCAATCGAAAACCGCTCGCTTTGTCGATACCGTTCACCTGTTCGACCAACCCAAATACATTCAACTGAGATAATTCTCTGACGCGGTGGGGTGGGCATGGCTCACCTCGCCCCCATTGGTAAAAATATATAAAGTTTTTTTTCAAACATCTTTTATTTGCATCCCGATTGGGACTAAATTGCAACAATTAGAGACATAACGCACTGATCTTTATCAATAATTTTTGTAGCCTGAGCAACATTTGTAGGAGAACATAAATGAATATTGCTGTAGTGGGCTTGAGTCACAAGACAGCCCCTGTGGAAATTCGCGAAAAATTGAGTATCCCGGAAGCGAAAATCGAGTCCGCTCTTACCCACCTCAAGGGTTATCCCCACATCCAAGAGGTGGCGATTATCAGTACCTGTAACCGTTTGGAAATCTACGCCGTGGTTACGGATACGGAAAAGGGCGTGGTGGAAATTACCCAGTTTCTCGCTGAAATCGGACATATTCCCCTTAATGTCCTGCGTCGTTATCTGTTTACCCTACTGCATCAGGATGCTGTCCGTCATCTGCTCCGGGTGTCCGCCGGTTTAGAAAGTCTTGTCCTCGGGGAAGGGCAAATTCTCGCTCAAGTTAAAAATACCCATAAATTAGCTCAGAAGTACAATACTATTAGCCAATTACTCGATCGCCTGTTTAAACAAGCGATGACTGCCGGTAAACGCGTCCGCACGGAAACCAGCATCGGCACGGGAGCCGTATCGATCAGTTCGGCGGCGGTGGAGTTAGCCCATGCTAAGGTGACAGACCTCAGCGGCAAGAAAATCGCTATTATCGGGGCAGGGAAAATGTCCCGATTATTAGTTACTCACCTTCTGGCTAAGGGTTCTCAGCAAATTGCGATCGTCAATCGCTCCCAAAGACGGGCCCAGGAGTTGGCCCGTGAATTTCCTAACGTACCAATCCAACTATATGGCTTAGAAGAGATGATGGCTACGGTAGCGGCATCGGATATCGTCTTCACCAGTACCGGAGCCACGGAACCAATTTTAACTAAAAATTTATTGACAGAAGTGACGATTACTGCTACATCGCTGATGTTAATCGATATTTCTGTTCCCCGTAACGTCCACACCGACGTGAAGGAATTGGCACAAGTGCAAGCTTTTAACGTCGATGATCTTAAAGCGGTGGTTGCCGCCAATCAGGAAAGTCGCCGTCAGATGGCCAGGGAAGCAGAGGCACTCCTAGAGCAGGAAGTGGAAGCTTTCGAGCTTTGGTGGCGTTCTTTGGACACTGTCCCGACAATTAGCTGTTTAAGAAGCAAAATTGAAGATATTCGCGAACAGGAATTAGAAAAGGCCCTCTCCCGTCTGGGGACGGAATTCGCCGAAAAACACCAAGAAGTTATCGAAGCAATGACCCGCGGTATCGTCAATAAAATCCTTCACGAACCCATGGTACAACTGCGGGCCCAACAGGATATCGAAGCACGCAAGCGCTGTTTACAATCCCTGCAAATGCTCTTTAATCTCAGTGTCGGGGAGGAATATAGTTAGGGGCCGGTAATCCACAAAAATTAAGGGCGATTCTATTGGTCTGTTAAGATGATTTTGAGGGATTGGGGGTGAATAATTTGGCAAGATTCCCCTATCCACAATTTCAAGATTGACAGACCAATAGACTTTTGGCTGTAGAAAGGCGGTAATATCCACCTCAGTGGAATAGTAGAAAGCCTTCTGCGGTAATTATGCCCAAATTGAGGGGGTGTTTAACTGATGGAAGTGGGATAGAGGAGGGTGTGGAACCGCAGGGAGCGGTATAATTGATAGTTAGGCTGTTAAAAACTGAGTTCTCTCTTTCACAGAGTCGTCATCAATTTCATTGTTAGCTTGTTATACTTGGAAAAGCATACTAAGCCTGAGTAATATGGAAAACCTTGCAGAAAAAGTAGCCTTAGCAGAAAAAGTAGCCTTACTCGAAAAAGAAGTCTCAGATGAGAGAAAAAGGCTGTCGTCTGATAGGCTTGACATTTCTTTTGGGGAGTTGATCAACCTATACAAAAATAATGAATTAATAATTAGACCAGAGTATCAGAGATTATTCCGATGGTCAGAAGCACAAAAAACTGCACTTATAGAATCAATTCTACTCTCGATTCCAATTCCTCCAATATTTGTGGCCGAGGATAAAAACGGTGTATGGGAATTAGTCGATGGATTGCAACGTGTTTCTACTTTCATAAGTTTTTTTGGTGAACTAAAAGGTAGTGGATGGACAATTGACTATCAAGAAGATATAGACAGATCAGGAGTCGAAGAAGAAGAAGAAATTGATGAGGAAAGCGGGGAAGAAACTGGAGGGATAAAAACTATAAATAAATGGACTTTGCAAGAAGGAGGATTGGTCAAAAGCTTGCAAGGCTTTAATGTTGATAATCTTCCACCAAATCTAAAAATAAACTTAAAAAGGGCTGTTTGTAGAGTTGAAATTCTGAGAGGAGAAAGTAGTACTTCCATGAAGTATGAGTTGTTCAAAAGACTCAACTCTGGAGGTTCAAAATTAACTCCACAGGAGATAAGAAATGCAATTTATCGAGGGGTTAATCCTAGACTTAACGAGCTTTTACTAAAAGTTAGTCAAGGCGCAGTTTTCAAATCTCTTACTCAATTAAGTAGTGGCAAACTTAATGAATTATATGATCAAGAATTAGTTCTTAGGTTTTTTGCTTTCTACAAAAATGCTCAAAATGTTAATGAAAATATGGAGAAGTTTTTAAACGATTTTATGGAGAGAACTGTTGAGAACGCTAGTTTTGACTATGATGTTTATGAATCTCTCATCATGAGAGTTTTAGAGTTAATTTACCAAATAGAAGACAAAAAGATATTTAGAAACGAGAGAAACTTTTTTGTTCCAGCTTATTTTGAGGGGATATTAATCGGAGTTGCTCAAAATATCGAGACGTATGCTGAAGACCTTGAACTTTTGAAATCAAAGATAACACAATTAAAAAGTGACAACGACTTCAAAAGATATTCTGGGACCGCTTCTAATAGTAGAAGTCGGATTAGAAATCGTCTTAAAAGAGTAGATGAAATTTTTAAATAATAAACTTAGCAATAGACTATGGATGATTTTGATAGGGCATTGCAAGAGATTATTGAAGAGAGAATATCTGTTCTTTTCGAAATTGAGAGAGCAATTTTTACGAGAAGGTACTCTCTATCTTCAAAGCATCAAGACATTTTCTCAACTCAATCAATATCGATGATTTATTCTTTATGGGAAAGCTTTATCCAAAAATCTTTCAACCTCTATATTGATGAACTTAATAATGTTGGCAGAGATCTTCATGATTTTTGCGATGAAATAGTTATTCACCACATGGAAAACTCCTTTAAACAGTTCAAGGAATATCCTACAAATGACAATAGAAAAGTAAGGTTTTTTGCTTCACTTAAAGAGTTTCACGCTGGGGATAGCTGCACTTTTTCAAGAGTTGTTAATACCGAGAGTAATGTTGGTTTCAACGTCTTAAACAAATTACTCAAAAGCTTTGCACTTGAAAAGTTTCCAGAACATTGGAAGGATTATGCACATCCGAATCCTAATTTAAAGGAATCCTTAGAGTTATTTCTGCGGTTACGCAATGCTGTAGCTCATGGAGGTGATTTAGCACCAGAGGATAGGATTAGCCAGGAATTATATACCAGATTTAAGAAGTTGGTGACAGATTTGATGTACGAAATCCGATTGAAAATGTTGTATGGTCTTAAACATAAAACATTCTTAAAGTTGCAGTAGCGTATTGTAACAAATAGCAGGTAATAGTAATTAACCTCAGTTCGGGATAAGCTAAAACCCTGATGCTACCGTAGCCTGAAACTCCTATTCTTTCGTGGAAGCTATGGCAAAATTCCCTTAAACCGAACTGGCGTTAATTAGCTGTAGCTGTAGGGTGCGTTCCCTGATGCAAGTCCTACTGCTCCACCAATAGATTTTTGGGAACGCACCATGGTCATTCATTGAAGTTGTGAGTCTAAGAGTGCGGTGTCGAAGGCACTGCCTAGCAGTACACCATCGCTAAATGATTTTTCATATTACGTCAGAGCGTGGCCAAAAACTCGATGACCGGTTCGAGAGGGCGGGACTCGGCTAAAGTAGAACGGGGGTGCTGAATCGTTTGTATTCTTTCAGGTTAACTCCCCCTCCTTTTCTGATACCGAACTGAGGTTAATTATCATCGGTCAAGCGTCAAAACATCTAGGCTTTTCCTTGATCCCAGTAATGTAAACTTTGATTAAGAGAAAGACTTCTAGCTCCGATCCGATGTTATATTAATAATTGAAGCTAAAGAAAAAAGCTTCCCTGACAGATCGACTGGCAAGGTTATAAAGGTCAAGTTCACAAAGGAGTAAACCCTGTTAAAGTTACATTCTGTCTCGATAACGACGATAACAGCGACCGACCTGAACGCTCATATTTCCTAGAGTAGAGAACAAGGGAGTTAGGCAATTGCAACTAAGGTTCAATGCTTCTCCAACCAGTCTCAAGTTATGAGGGGAAATACCTGAGAATCGGTAAACTGGTCGCTGTTATTGTTTGTCAACACAAGTAATTGATAATTGCAGTCGCTCTCCTTTGATGAGATAATAGAAAGTCTTCTGTTCAAAAGGATATCGATAGGATGCGACTCTCTCAACAGCTTTTTGTCACCCTCCGGGAAGACCCGGCCGAGGCGGAAATCCCCAGTCATAAATGCTTAGTCCGTGCCGGTTACATTCGTCGCATTGGCAGCGGCATTTACGCCTATTTACCCCTGATGTGGCGGGTTTTGCAGAAAGTCTCCCAGATAGTCCGGGAAGAAATGAATAAAGCTGGCGCCCAAGAATGTTTACTTCCCCAACTGCAACCGGCGGAACTCTGGCAAGAATCAGGCCGTTGGGACACCTACACAAAAGCAGAAGGGATTATGTTTGCCCTGACGGACCGGCAAAACCGGGAGTTAGGATTAGGACCGACTCACGAAGAAGTAATTACTGCCGTCGCTCGTGATTTAATTCGTTCCTATCGACAATTACCGGTTAATTTATATCAGATTCAAACTAAATTTCGCGATGAAATTCGCCCTCGTTTTGGTTTAATGCGGGGACGGGAATTTATTATGAAAGATGCCTATTCTTTCAATCTCGACGAGGAATGTTTAAAGAAAACCTATCAAGCGATGGATATAGCTTACCGCAATATTTTCCGCCGTTGTGGGTTAGCTTTTCGGGCAGTAGAAGCGGATTCTGGAGCGATTGGCGGTTCCGCATCCCAAGAATTTATGGTCTTAGCTGATGCCGGAGAAGATGAGGTTTTATTTACCGCCGATGAAAAGTATGCGGCTAATGTGGAAAAAGCCGTTTCTTTGCCAGCAGATAAAGTGGCTTCTCCCTTTAAAAAGTTTGCTAAAAAAGAAACTCCTAACACCAACACGATCGAAAGTTTAGCTAAATTTCTCGATTGTTCTGCCACTGCTATCGTCAAAAATGTTCTCTACGAAGTGGTGTATGATAGCGGCATAACTGTTTTAGTTTTGGTGAGCATTCGCGGCGATCAAGAGGTTAACGAAGTTAAACTACAAAATGAATTAGTTAGACAGGCGGGCCGTTACAATGCTAAAACAATTTTGGCTTTAAAAATACCCGATGCTGCCGCTCAACAGCAATGGGCAACTAAACCTTTACCTTTAGGTTATATTGCTCCCGACTTAGAAGATAATTTACTCAAAAAAGCCAGCGATATAGCTCCTAAGTTTTTACGCATAGCAGACAACACGGTGACAGACTTAGAAAACTTTATCACCGGTGCTAATGAAACCGGGTTTCATGTAGTGGGGGCCAATTGGGGTAAAGATTTCATCTTACCGGAATTAATCGTCGATCTACGCAAAGCCCGGGTAGGCGATCGAGCTATTCATGATCCTAATCAAACCTTGCAAAGTGCCAGAGGAATTGAAGTCGGTCATATCTTCCAATTGGGCTATAAATATTCTCAAGCTATGAATGCTTTTTATACTAATGAAGCGGGAGAATCTACCCCCATTTGTATGGGTTGTTATGGTATAGGAGTATCGCGTTTAGCCCAGGCAGCCGTAGAACAATCCTACGATAAAGATGGCATTATTTGGCCGGTAGCTATTGCCCCCTATCAAGCGATTGTGGTTATTCCTAATTTAGCCGATGCCGAGCAGGTAAAAACCGCCGAAAGTTTATACAATGAGTTAAATCAAGCGGGCATTGAAACCCTTTTAGATGACCGGAATGAACGTGCGGGAGTTAAGTTCAAAGATGCGGATTTAATTGGGATTCCCTATCGCATTGTCACGGGGAAATCTCTCAAATCGGGTAAGGTGGAATTAGTCGAAAGAGCCAGTAAAAAAGCGTCAGAAGTAGCAATTAATGAGGTGGTTTCCTATTTAAAAACTGCTATTTCAAAGGTAAATGCTTCTGATTAAGTGATTAAATATACAGATAATTTTCCTTATTTATGGATTTGATGATCGAATATGAGTCGGGGGACTTCCTGTTATAAAGGGCATCTCAAAAGCTATTGACAATTGGCCAATTTTGTGATCCGCGTGGGCATTTCAAGTGATACCAGTCAATCAGAATAGTTACCAACTCGACCTATTTGGTCGATTGTTGCTTAACAATTGAGATGGCAAATTCTACTCAAATATGCCTGAATTGTCGCCTGGGTAGGCAACTCACATAAAGTTCATTTTGTCAAGGATTATTAAGATGCGCTCACCCTGGATAGTTATCTCTTTTGTTATTTACTTAACTTAGCAATGATTGAAACCGCTCATCTCCCCGAATCTGCTCAAAATCTTTATCTGTTTTCGCCATATCCTGATATTCGGTATGGAGGTTGTCAGTCAGGAATTATTGCATCAATCATTTCTCTCCGATTCTTGCGATAAATATAGAAATCGCTATCTAAAGTTAACACAGAACTGCTTTCAATTAATTCAGTCATCCTCACCAAACAAGCATCAGCAAAAGACATGGGAACGGATTGATAACGCTGTCTTAATTCTCGGATGACTTTGACTTCATCATTTAGGCTAAAATCTATTTTAATTGTTCCCCGTTCAATTAAAGACATTATTGCATCTTCACTCCCATAAACATCTTGTAAAATAAAACAGGATTCAGTGATAACTGCCTCACAAGTTAATAAAGGTTTGGCAACTTTTTCCCATTGCTGAATTGACCAATTGTGATAATTATCACTCCGGTCGAGAACGGCGACTAAGACCCCCGTATCTAGAATTACTCTTTTAAGCATATTAGACTAGATGCTTCTTTTTAAATTCCCTCTTTTTTAGGGATAAATCTCCTTTACCACTGTCTAAACACCCCACCAAGTCTCCGGCTGATTCTAAAGCAGAAATTTCTCTTTCTCCCTCATGAATTGCTGTCTTATCTGCTTTAAGTTGCAAAAATTCAATAAACTCTATTACTTGTTGTTGTTGTTGTGGGTTGAGGGTTTGCAGTTTTTCTAAAATGGTTTGTTGGTGGGTGTTTGCCAGTGTCATAGCAATTGTTCTCCTGATTAGGATCGAAAGTTGTGACTTAAGAGTTATTATACCCTAACTCTGATGATAGGATTGCTTTCGACATAGATAGTCATCTCTTTTTTTATTTACTTAACTTAGCAATGATTGAAACCGCTCATCTCCCCGAATCTGCTCAAAATCTTTATCTGTTTTCGCCATATCCTGATATTTGACATCAAGATTGATGGCGCTTTGTAAGTTTTCGATAGCTAATTCCACATTATTTTGTAAGCCATAACAGCAAGCTTTATTATAGTAAGCATTAGCATGATTTGGATTAATTTTAATAGCACGATCACAAGATTCTAGTGCATCTTTATATCGTCCCATACAAGTTAAAACATATCCTCGATTATCCCAAGCTTCATGCAAATCGGGTTTAAATTCTAAAGCTCGATCGTAGGATGCGATCGCTTGTTCAAATCTGCCTAAATCAGCTAACGCAATCCCTCGGTTGTACCAAGCATCATGGTCATCGGGTTTAATTTCTAAAGCTCGATCAAAGGATGCGATCGCTTCTTCAAATCTGCCTAAATCAGCTAACGCAATCCCTCGGTTGTTCCAAGCTTCATGGAAATCGGGTTTAAATTCTAAAGCTCGATCGTAGGATGCGATCGCTTCTGCAAATCTGCCTAAATCATCTAACGCAAACCCTCGGCCGTACCAAGCTTGATGGTAATCGGGTTTAATTTCTAAAGCTCGATCCCAGGATGCGATCGCTTCTTCTGATCTGCCTAAATCAGCTAACGCAACCCCTCGGTTGTTCCAAGCTTCATGCTTATTGGGTTTAATTTCTAAAGCTTTGTCGTAAGATGCGATCGCTTGTTCAAATCTGCCTAAATTCCTTAACGCAATCCCTCGGTTGTTCCAAGCTAGATGGTCATCGGGTTTAATTTCTAAAGCTCGATCGTAGGATGCGATCGCTTCTTCAAATCTGGCTAAATCAGTTAACGCATTCCCTCGGTTGTTCCAAGCTAGATGGTCATCGGGTTTAATTTCTAAAGCTCGATCGTAGGATGCGATCGCTTCTGCCCATCTGCCTAAATTACCTAACGCAAACCCTCGGTTGTACCAAGCTTCATGGTCATCGGGTTTAATTTCTAAAGCTTTGTCGTAAGATGCGATCGCTTCTGCAAATCTGCCTAAATCATCTAACGCATTCCCTCGGTTGTACCAAGCTTCATGATAATCGGGTTTAATTTCTAAAGCTCGATCGTAAGATGCGATCGCTTCTGCCCATCTGCCTAAATTACCTAACGCAA
>NZ_JADBUN010000269.1:0-3703 GCF_020245625.1 Microcystis sp. M049S2
CTCTTAGGTTTGGTGGGCAAAATGTATTCTAAGATACATTCTTTCTGGCGAGCGAGTGGAAGGAACCACAAAGACACAAAGGACACAAAGATTGATCGATCCTCTGTAAGTTAAACTTATCACACAGAACCTAGAAGAGCCAACTACCCAATTCATAATTCATAATTCATAATTCCCACACCCCACACCCTACCCCCACGAAAAACTTTTTGCCGCAAACCCTAATTACTTATGGTTAGTCCTTTACTGGAACCCTTTCGAGAAGCCTATCGCAATTTGGAACTTTTACCCCTGCGATCGGATAAAGAATTACAGCGTTTTGCTGTCAAATACGGCACAGAAATTATCGACGAATTAGAACAATTGGTCGAAGATAGTCCTTCGGAAGACGGAAAAATTATTCTAGCAGGACATCGGGGTTGTGGTAAGTCAACCCTACTCTACGAATTTAAAAGAAAGTTAGATGATCGCTATTTTGTTGTTTTCTTCTCGATCTCAGACATGATCGAAATGTCAGACGTAAATCATGTTAATATTTTATTCTCGATCGCCGTTCAGATGATGTCAGAAGCGGAAGCCCAAAATTTAACTATTAAAGATTCTATTAAAAAAAGCTTTTATCAATGGTTTGCTGAACAAATTCGCACGGAAACCAATCAAGCAGATGCCACTATCGAAACAGGTTTTAACTTTTCTTCTTTACTAGCTCACATTAAAGGAATTCTCAAGATTAATTCGACTATTCGCGAGGAAATCAAACAAAAATATGAGCGGAGAATTACCGATCTAGTTGCCCAAATTAACATTATAGCTAGTGCGATCGAGTCCCAAAGTCAGAAAAAAATCTTAGTAATTGTTGATGACATTGATAAAATTGACTTAGCACAGGTAAGGGATATTTTTCAATCCCATATTAAAGCGATTATGTTGCCCGGTTTTCGGATTATTATGACTATTCCGATCGCCGCTTTAAGAGAGGTAGCTTTAAAGGCAACTCTCCAAACAGAAACTAATGATCAGATTGTACAAATGCCTGTATATAAACTCTTTAAACAGGGAGACATTAATTCACCTAATGCTATACCCGATCCGCAAATTATTGCTACTTTAACCGAGATTATCACTAAGCGCATCGATCCCGCTTTAATCGATCCTGACACCCTCGAAAAAATTTGTCTTTATAGTGGGGGAGTGTTACGAGAATTAATTCGCATTACTAATGATTGCTGTCGGGTTTGTTTGCGATCAATTCGTCGTTATCCCGATGATAATACCCTAAAAATTAATCAAGCTGTTTTAGAACAATCAATCACAGAACTTAGTCTCGATTTTGCTGAAAGTATCGGTACAGCAGATGAGGAAATTATTAAAACTGTTTATAAAAAGTCAAAACCGAAGGATCTCAAGGATCAAAATTTTCTAGATCTGTTGCATGGTTTATATATTTTGGAATACCGCAATGGCGATCTCTGGTATAACGTGCATCCGATTGTAGTTGAGTTAATGAAAAAAAGAGGAACAATTTGAATGGGATAAGTAAGTAGTTATAATTAAATTGAAGATGGATCCCCCCTGCCCCCCTTGATAAGTAGGGTTGATTCATGAATCAACCCTACCTAATGGGGGTATCTGACAGTTTTTAACATTTATCCACTTATTATGAATAATGAAACATCTTCAATTATCGACCAAAATGAAAGAGAATACGAAGGTTTAATCGTGTCTCTAGAGGCAAATCAAGAGAGATTAAATATATTAATTTGTGTGTGTGATCAGGAAAAATTGCGAGAAGAAATCATCGATCGCTATAGCAAAGAATTAGAACCAGTAATCCCTTGTTATCGGATTGATTTAGATCAAAAAGAACCGAGTTTAAGAGCAGCAATTGCTAGTTTAGTCTCCAGAAAACCAGAGTTATTACAAAGCAAAAATGCTGTGATCACAACCACAGGAGTGGAAAAATTACACTCGATCGAATGGCAACAGGAAAAATCGGAACTAGATAAATTTTTTGGTTATCTACAATGGACAAGGGAAGGATTGCGAGAATTTCCCTATTCCATTGTTCTTTGGGTAACAAGCACAGTGGAAGTAAATTTACGCAAAAAGTCCCCCGATTTTTGGAGTTGGAGAAAAGGAGTTTTTCGCTTTATTTCTCCTCCAAGTAACTTTTTACCTTGTCAGGAATTTTTACCAATTTTACAATCTTTTGACGAAATTACTATAGATAAAGATATTCCTTCAATCTCTAGGGAAGACTTGTTAGAACTAATCGAGCAAATCGAGGTAAATAAAGGCAAAAAAGAGCCAAGACTAGCGAGTTTATATGCCAGTTTAGCTAAAATTTATAACCATCGTTTATTAAATCTGCCATTGTCAGATTATCGTCAGGAACTTCTGCTTGCGATCGAGTATTATCAAAAAGCGATCAATTTACAAAAAGAGTTAAATCTAGAACTTGATTTAGTTGCGAGTCTCGACTCATTAGCAGGTATTTACTATTTTCTAGGAGAATACCAAAAAGCGATCGAGTTTGATCAACAGCACCTAGCAATCACACGGAAAATCGGTGATCGGATGGGTGAAGCGTATTCCTACAATAATTTAGGCAATGTTTACAATTCCCTAGGAGAATACCAAAAAGCGATCGAGTTTCATCAACAGTCCTTAGCAATCAAACGAGAAATCGGTGATCGGAGGGGTGAAGCGAAATCTTGGTTTAATCTGGGAGTTACCTACTATAAACTCAAACGTATATCGGAAGCGAAAGAAGCATTTCTTCAGTCGCGGGAATTATTTCAAGCATTGGGGTTAGCAGGATATGTTCAAAAGTGCGATCAGGCAATTCGGAGATTAGAAACCTGAAAATATCCCTTAATCGTTGCTTTCTTTCTGGGGGTGGTTAAGTTTCCTTTAGTTGTAAATGGGTTAGACATCCCTTATTTTTAACCTGAGTTTGACATCTGCTAATTTCCCCTCATAACTACCCTAAAGTGAGAAATTATAGTAATATTTCTAAGGATTACCAGAAAAGAAAGAGCGCCACGCTGCCGTTCCGATCGCTCCTCCTAAAAGAATAATTAACGTCCAAACTTGATTTTTTTGGGTTCCTTCCACCTTTTCTAGTCTTCTATCCATCCCATCGACTTTCTCAGTTAGTTTTGCTTGTCCTACCTCTAGCTTAGTTAGCCGTTCGTCGATCTTATCAAATTTCTGGTTAAAATCCTTCTGTAGGCTGTCAAATTTCTGGTTAACATCTTGTTGCAAGGTGTCGATTTTTTGGTTAACTTCCTTCTGTAGGCTGTCAAATTTCTGGTTAACATCCTGTTGCAAGGTGTCGATTTTTTGGGTGACATCTCGTTGCAAGGTATCGATTTTTTGGTTAACCTCCTTGATGCTGTCTTTGATTTCCTTGAGTACAGATTCAAGACTATAAGTAACAGTTTCGTTAGACATTTTGGTAACATCCCTGGGAGTAATGATAGTACAATAATTTGATTTTAATCCTAAATCCGGTTATTAAAAACTGATTATTTATTCTCCGTATAATACTAAATCTGGTTAATGAACTACCCCGCCGCAAGCGGACGGGGTATCAGAATCAAAATAGACTCAATTGTAGATTTTGGTGTAGCTGCAGGTATTCTTTATCTTGTTCTTTTACATATCTCGCTATCATACCTTCATCCCCATGCTTTCCTAC
>NZ_JADBUN010000027.1:0-5001 GCF_020245625.1 Microcystis sp. M049S2
AAACAGCACTTTTTCTCGGTCAATGATTAGGATAAGTTATAACTTAAAAATTAATCAACAACTAAAGCTTATGCTTGTAGCTAAGTGAAATCATTGATTAAGAGACCTGTACTTTTCAATGACTTTTTCAGCAAGCCCTACTTAGGGCTTGCTGAAAAAGTACGGGCGAAGCATTCGGATAGAAAATCTACGGTTTCACCGATAGGTTATGCCCGAATGCTTCGCCCCTACAGGACGCGGGCCGATACAGAACACTAAAACCCTTACCTCGTCTATATTTCATATTTATTCAGCAAACCTTACTTATGCCTACAATAATCATCCAAAAGACCCAAAAACGTCTTTTAATCTATAGAGAAAAACTCACCGATGACCTAGAAATAGAATTAGTCAAAATACCATCGGGAACCTTTACAATGGGTTCTTCAGAACAAGAAAGTGGTAATACAAGTGAAAAGCCCCAACACAACGTCACCCTGAAAAACTTCTTGATGGGTATTTATCCCATTACCCAAGCTCAATGGTTATATATTGCCCAAAGAGAAGATTTAAAAGTAGAGCAAGATTTAAAACCAGAGCCATCGGAGTTTAAAGGCAGCACAAACCCCGTTGAAAGGGTATCTTGGTTAGATGCTGTAGAATTTTGCCAAAGGCTATCTAAATTAAGTAAAAGAAAATATAGGCTACCAACGGAAGCTGAGTGGGAGTACGCTTGTCGAGCGCAAACCAAACCCTTAAATCTCGACAAAGGAGAAACCTATCCCCCCTATCACTTTGGGGAAATTCTTACCCCAGATTTAGCCAACTATAATAACAATCTCCAAAAAACCACCCCTGTTGGGCAATTCTACGCCAACGACTTTGGTTTATATGATATGCACGGAAATGTCTGGGAGTGGTGTCAAGATGATTGGCGCGAAAACTATGAGGAGATAAAAAAGAGCAAAAAACAGCAAAATCAGGCATATAAAGCTCTGCGGGGCGGTTCTTGGTACTACAATCCCTATTACTGCAGTTCTGCTTGCCGCAGCTACGATAACCGCCGCGACTACGGCAACGGCGGCGGTTTTCGGGTGGTGTGCGGTGCTGGGAGGACTTTGTAACCCTTTTTCTTGCATGAGTAGAAAAAGGGTTTCTCCGAGAAACCCTTTTTCTGTGGGTTACTCAACGGATTTAGGATAACTACTTACTTATCCCACTGGTAATAATTATGATATTCAGCTTTTCATTCTACCTTGTTTGAGTTAGCGATCGCTTTTTCTTAACTTCTCCAAAAGTTGCACACGGGTTGACCTGAAGTGTATTATATTTTGTCAGACAGCCGTTCAGCCCGACAGCAGAGCATGATTCTGTAGGATCGCACGGTCTGGACAACCCCTGAGATAACCTTTTCTGCACCACAAACACGGGATATCCCCCCGCAACACCTAAAAGGAGAATCTAATGTTCAAAATCGATACTTGCTGTACCCTCGTACCCTACTTTGAAGTACCAGAAGGAAAAATTGCTGTGTTCAAGGAACTAAGCCCCAAGTTCATGGAGAGAACCCGCACCGAAGAGGGCTGTATCCATTATGCTTTTTCCTTTAGCGATAATATTGTTCATTGCCGCGAGGGTTACGTCGATGCTTCCGCAGTTCTTGCCCACCTGCAAAACGTTGGGGAACTGCTAGACGAACTTCTCAAAATCGCCAAGATTATTCGCCTAGAAGTTCACGCTCCCGCTGCCGAAATCGAAAAGCTGCGAGAGCCTTTGGCTTCTCTTAACCCTCAGTTCTTCATTCTCGACGAAGGTATTCGCCGCACCAGCGAAGCCTAACCCCAGACTGACAGAAAAGAGATGCCCTACTTCCCATCTCGAAACGCACCGGGTTGCTTGTTTCTTTGGTGAATTTGTCTTGCGCCCAACTATTAGAAAAATTGAGAGACAATTAAATTTTCAGTACATAATAAGAACACAGCCCTTTATTCCGATACTATACGCCGCGTCGAGTGAAGTCACCCCCTCGGTTCCCCTTCCCTCTCCCCTCGGTAACAGACCTACGGGACAACTAATCGAAAATAACGTTCAATCAAAGACAGAATCTCCTTTCCTGTGAGTGCCGCTTTCACCCCTAAACGTTTACGATCATGAACAGTAAACCGTACAGGTCAAACACATGAAAAGACTGCTCGGTATTGTCATCTTGATAGTAGCTTGGGGAGGCTTTATCTTTGCCGACCCAGCCCTCGCCTTAGATGTAGAGGTAGGTCAGCAAGTACAGCTTAAAGCCACACATCCTCAAGGTATTCCTTTGCACGAAAATCCTTTTCCGAGTTTAAAGGGAAGATTACCCGATGGTGTAACGGCCACAGTGACCGAAACCGATAGGGAAAAGCATTGGCTAAAAGTACAAATCCCCTCCCAACAAGGTTGGATTATAGAAAAATATGTCGCTCAAGTTTTGGAAGATTCGGTTAACCCCCCTCCGAATCCTCGTCCTATAAACGGGTTGAAATTAGCCACCTATAACGTAGAATCACCAAACTTTAACCCCAGAGACACCACCCCCGATAAAGTGGCCGAGGAAATTACAAAGCATCCAGAGGTCATTCTTTGGGGTCTTGAAGAGGTGATGAATCAGGACGACCTCGATCAGTTTACTCAAGCCATGGGTTCAAAATTTACCTCGGTCTTGGGAGAAACGGGCGGTCAAGATAGATTAGCGATCGCTTACGATCAAAGTCAGTTAGAATTAGTGGGTTCTATCAATAATTTATCTGGTTCTGGAGGGTCAAGAAATCCGCTTGTGGGTAAATTTAAACTTCTTGCGAACGGAACCGAATTTTTATTTATGGTCAACCATTTCAACCGTCGTGAAGAGGAAAGAAGAAACCAACAGGCTGATTTTGTCAGAAATTGGAGCAATCAGCAAAGTTTACCGACGATTATAGTGGGAGACTTTAACTTTGATTTTGATCTCGATGAACGAAGAGGTAATACGGCTTTCAATAAACTAAATCAAGACAACATATTAAAGTGGATTCAACCGGATTGTTTAGCTTCTAATAATTGTCTATCCACTCAATGTAATCCAAATTTTAACAGTATCTTAGATGCTGTTTTTGTCGGTGGAACTGCCAAAAATTGGTCGGCGAGTTCTTCTATAGTTCCTTTTGATTGCTCTAAAGATGCCACGGGATTCCCGGATCATCGTATCGTCAAGGCCGAGTTAAAAGTATCTTAGCCGATGACATTCAGGAATTATCGAGCGAATTTGGTTGTTTAACATTTCATAATGTACAAAAAAGGTCGGGGCGAACATTAGCTCACCCCGACCTTTTTCGTCGTAATTATTTGATTAGAACTTAACCATTGATAGCAGGGGCGGTCAGAGCTACGGGAGCTTGTTCACCACTAGCCAAGTCTAAGGGAAAATGGATTCTTTAAATCCTTTTATAACCCCTATTATTCGAGTTCTTGAGGTTCAATAACCAACTTAATTCCCTGAATAATTAATTTTATTTTTTCCCGAGAAAGTCTTCCGATAGACTCTGTTAAAAGACGTTTATCAACCGTAAAAACCTGTGAAACATTAAAAACACTGGATTCAGGTAAATTCCCTTCACCCTCATTCAATAAAACATTACCAATAGCTTTTGCTCGTCTCAAATTGGTTGTTAATGGACACACAATAACCGTCCCAATTTGTGACTGATTCAGAGCATCATTTCGCACCACAACACAAGGACAAAGATAAGCAGGTTCAGAACCATGTGGTTTTCCTACATCAATCCAATAAATCTCACCTTGAAAAATCGTCATATTTACTCAGATAATTGGCGTTGATGATGGCGTGTTCCCTCTAACATCAAAGTTTCTGATTCATCCGATCTATCACTATAAGCTTCATTCCAACTATCTATTAATACCTGTTTAGTTATTTTTTGATTATTCAATCCTAATTATTGATGTAACTTCTCCAATAACCATTGTTTATCTTCATCTCCCCTGATTCAACGCCTAAGACAACTAAAAATAAAACAGAAACAGCAAGTAGTATTTATAAAGGAATATGAGTAATCCGGTCTTGATAATCTTGGGCATCGCCTAATAAAGCAATGAGAATTAAATTCTCAATAATCTCTTTGATTGTTGCTTTAGGACGCAAGACAAAAATCCCTGGACTATGACGACTTTGTGCCAGATGATCAGCTAAATGAACAGGCATAGAAGTCCGATTATTTGTGACTAAAATAAAGTGATTTGCTTCGCACCAAATTAAAATTTCTGGGTCTAAGGTGCTTTTCGACGGAACACCAGGTTCGCCAATCATCCAAACCGTTAAATCAGAGTGACGGCGCAATAATTGCTCCCGATACAGCGGCGGTAAATTTTCATCAATTAGATACTGAATACTCATTGATATTTTCTGCTGCTATTTCCGCCTTGAATTTCCGCATTTTCTCCACAAAAGCGGGAGGGTTCAAATCCTGTTCTTGTTCTCCTTTTTGACAATGTTCTAGCCATTCTGCCAGATATTGACTAACTCGGTCTTTTTCGTGCAGGTAATAGAGAATAGTGGCATGGATTTGTTCTAGGGTAAGGGTAGGATAAATTTGCCCAATCTCTTCAGGGGTACGGGCGCGGTAAATGTATTCATATAAGATAGTTTCAATGCCAATGCGGGAGTTTTTTAAGCGAATGTCATTGGGAGTCAAAAAATTAAAGTAGTCTTCGAGTTGCATCGGTTAATACTCCTATTGATAAATTCGTACTTTTTTGTATCATCACAAACCAATAAATCTCTCCTTGAATATTATGATTCTAACAACAAAAAAGCACCCCCTCGCGGGAGTGCCTTTTCGTTCAGACTAGAACTTAACCATTGATAGCGGGAGCGGTCAGAGCCACAGGAGCCTGTTCACCACTAGCTAAGTCTAAGGGGAAGTTGTGAGCGTTGCGCTCGTGCATTACTTCCATACCGATACCAGCGCGGTTTAACACATCGGCCCAGGTACC
>NZ_JADBUN010000270.1:0-21046 GCF_020245625.1 Microcystis sp. M049S2
ACTGATAACTGATAACTGATAACTGATAACTGATAACTGATAACTGATAACTGATAACTGATAACTGATAACTGATAACTGATAACTGATAACTGATAACTGATAACTGATAACTGAAACTGCCTAAACCCAAGAATGGAGGGCGCGTAATTGGGGCGTTTTTTTAGCTTGGTGGGTCTGCATTCTTTGTAAAACATCATCGAGAATTGTCACCGCTTCGCGGATATATTCCCCCTTATTCAGCATGACACATTCGGCCCTTTCGGCCATAGCGGCATCAGTAATCTCAGCCCGGGAGGGAATACTTTTCTTGACCAGATTTTCTAGGACTTGGGTAGCCCAAATTACTGGAATATGGGCCGCTTCGCATAACCAGAGAATTTCCTCTTGAATTTCTGCGAGTCTTTGATAGCCAATTTCTACGGCCAAATCACCCCGGGCAATCATCACCCCAAAAGGTTGTTTACCGGCGGCATGAATGATTAATTCCGGTAGATTTTTCACGGCTAAAGGTGTTTCTATTTTGGCCACGATTGCTTTTTGTCGCCAAGCATCCCCCAAACGACTTTGTAACTCTAGCTGTAGTGTCTCGATATCGCTGGCTTTTTGTACAAAAGAGTAACCGATAATATCGGCATTTTCGGCAATAAAATCTAAATCTTGCCGGTCTTTTGCGGTCAAAGGATCGATATTTAAGACGGTATCGGGGAAATTTAGTCCCTTATCTGCTTTCAGTTTTTCCCCTTTCTCCCTGGCGTGGGTAATTTTTAGTAAAAGACCTTCCGGCATTATGGCAATAACTTCAGCCCCAATATGACCATCATCAATCCAAACTTTCGCCCCGACGGGAATTTGGGGAATAATTTCCGGTTGGGAACAATTAGCCTGAAAATACTGAGGATGGGCAGTATGGGGCGGTTGGGTGGTTAAGAGGAGAAAATCCCCTTGATATAGTCTGGTTTGGGACTGGGGGGCTAAAATCTGTTCTAAACGGATTTTTGGGCCAGCTAAGTCCATATAAACCTTACAGGTATGTCCATTGACTAAATTTTCGGGATTTTTGACTGCCTCGCGCAGATTTTCAATCATTCCCTGCCACTCTTTCGGGCTATCATGGGCGCAATTAATGCGAATACAGTCCATCCCGCAACGCAGTAATTGAGCGATAAAATCCGGGTCGGTTGCCGCCTCCGTCGGCATTGTCACCATAATTCGCACCCGACGCCGGGGGGAAGGCAGACCGAAAACTTCGGCGCTATGGGAAGCTAAAAGTTGATCTCCCTGGAAAAATGCCTCTAAAGGGGGATGTTTGGGTAATAATGAGGATTCTTGATGACAAACCGCCCCTAAAGTGGCAATTACGGCATCGAGGGTCGGTAAAACTTTCGATTCAATCCGGCCTAGGGAAGATAATCCCCAGGGCATTAAAGCTAATTGTAAATCCCGGATATCTTCTTGTCTCAGGGCGAGATAATAGGCTAAATTACGGGTGCTAGGTTGAAAATTCTCCTTTTCAATCAGGTTTTTCCACTGCTGCAATTTCTCCTCTCCTTCTACTGTCACAAAATGCCGTAACTTTTGCAGATGATGGAGGAGAGTTTGAGGGTAGGATAATTGTTCTCGTTTGAGTTGTTCTGAGAGAGTTAAAGACATAAAATTAAGTAAAAAGTAAAAATCGTCAATTAAGTAAGTGGTTTCAATTAAATTGAAGATAGATTTTAGGTTCGATCCCCCCTGCCCCCCTTGATAAGGGGGGTGCCGATAGGCGGGGGGATCTGACAACTTTTAACGCCTACCTACTTAAGTAAGTGGTTTCAATTAAATTGAAGATAGATTTTGTCCTTGATCCCCCCTGCCCTCCTTGATAAGGGGTGATTAAGGGGGGATACCCCTTGATAAGGAAGGTATCTGACAATTTTTAACACCCACCTACTTACTAAGGCAATACTCGCCTAGAAAATGATCACTTTCACCGTTCATATTGCTTTTGGCTGGTTATGGGTTCAGTTCTCAGGTATAATCTCTCTGTTTCTATACTAAGCAAATATCCCGCCTCTAGAAGTTAATTTTTGCTACGATTTATGTCGGTTATCTTCATGGTGAGTTGGGAAGTTTTCGTTTTCGTTGGTCGGTGGTCGATACTAGAAAGGCTAGGTTTATCGGTGAAAAATTATCGATAAGCTTCCCTGTCTTATACCTTTGATATTATTAAAATAATGGCGGACATTGGTTGAATAAATTATCTTTTTTGAGCTATATTAAAGGTGCGTAAAGTTATTAGTAACTACAGTATTAAGTTTTATGAAGGGAGGGAATGCTCCAGAATCGCGACTATAATGATTAAACAGATCATTCCTGTGTCGGCGAGAGCGAGAAAATATGTCTGCCACTGAATACGAAGCAATTATCGGTTTAGAAACCCACTGTCAACTGAACACCAGAAGCAAGATATTTTGTTCCTGTCCCACCAACTTCGATAGTCCCCCCAATACTAACGTCTGTCCCGTCTGTTTGGGTTATCCGGGGGTGTTACCCGTCCTTAACCAAGAAGTCCTGGCCAGTGCCGTTAAACTGGGATTAGCTATCGACGGTAAAATCACACCTCATAGCAAATTCGATCGCAAACAGTATTTTTATCCCGACCTGCCGAAAAATTATCAAATTTCCCAGTATGATCTCCCTATTGTCGAACAGGGTCAACTAGAAATCGAGATCGTCGATAAAAAAACTAAGGAAGTTAGCCGCAAAATTATCGGCATTACCCGTCTGCACATGGAAGAAGACGCGGGAAAACTGGTTCATGCTGGCAGCGAACGTCTCTCCGGTTCCACCCATTCCCTCGTGGATTTTAATCGTACAGGTGTACCATTGTTGGAAATCGTCTCGGAACCGGATTTACGCACCGGGGCCGAAGCGGCGGAATATGCCCAAGAATTGCGGCGTTTAGTGCGTTATCTCGGCATCAGTGACGGCAATATGCAGGAGGGTTCCCTGCGCTGCGATGTCAATATTTCCGTTCGCAAAAAAGGCACTGAAAAGTTCGGGACTAAGGTAGAAATTAAAAATATGAACTCCTTTAGTGCTATCCAAAAAGCCATAGAATACGAGATCGATCGACAAATTGAAGCGATCGAAAATGGGGAATTGATCGTACAGGAAACCCGTCTTTGGGAAGAAGCTACTCAACGGACGATTAGTATGCGGAAAAAAGAAGGTTCTAGCGATTATCGCTATTTTCCCGAACCGGATTTACCCCCCCTAGAAGTCTCCCCCGAACAGTTAAAAGCTTGGGCGGAAGAATTACCGGAATTACCCGCTCGTAAACGTCGTCGTTATGAAGAAGAATTTGGTCTTTCCGCCTACGATGCCAGGGTTTTAACCGATGATCGCACCGTGGCCGAATATTTTGAAACTGCTGTAATTGCGGGGGCAAATGCGAAATTAGTCGCTAACTGGATCAGTCAAGATATCGCCGCTTATTTGAATAATAATAAGCTGATGATCACAGAAATTGCCCTGCAAGCGTCAGACTTAGCTGAATTAGTTAAACTGATTGAAACGGGAACAATTAGTGGCAAAATTGCTAAGGAAATTTTACCCGAACTTCTCACCCAGGGCGGTTCACCCAAAGCGCTGGTGCAAAAGAAAGGATTAATACAAATTTCTGACACTTCTGCCATCGAAAAACTGATCGAGGAAATTATCGCTGCCCATCCAAGTGAGTTAGAAAAATTCCGGGCGGGTAAAACCAATCTTAAGGGATTTTTTGTCGGTCAAGTCATGAAAAAAAGCGGCGGTAAAGCCGATCCTAAATTAACTAGCCAAATCTTAGATCAAAAACTTTCTGGTTAGTTATATTCAGTGATCAGTGGGGAGCGGGAAGTGAGAAGTGGGGAAGTGGGGAAGTGGGGGAATTTCAACTAACACCCCAACACCCTAACACCCTAACACCCTATCACCCCAAAACCCCCCGCAACGCGCACGCAGTGACCACCCTGCCTCCTGCCTCCTGTCTCCTGTCTCCTGTCTCCTGACAGCTAAAATAACCGATAACTGATAACTGAAAATGACCTCGCAATTAAAGCCTAATAGCCCAAAAATTCTCGCTGTTGTCAACGGTAAAGGTGGTGTGGGTAAAACCACCACTGCGGTTAATTTAGCGGCAATTTGGGGACAGAATCAGCGTGTTTTGCTGGTGGATGCGGACCCGCAGGGTTCCTCCACTTGGTGGGTAGAAAGAAATCAAGCGGGTATGGTATTTGATTTAGCCAAACAAATTAATACAGAGAAATTAGGAGAATTGCGTCAAATTATCGAGTATGATCTGATCGTGATTGACACACCACCAGCTTTGCGTTCCGAATTACTTACGGCAGTAATAGCAGAATCAGATTATTTAATTTTACCGACTCCTCCCGCACCGATGGATTTAATGGCTTTAATTGACACGGTACGCACGGCAGTTAAACCCCTAGGAATTGCCTATCGGGTTTTGTTAACAAAAGTGGATTCCCGTAGTCTTAAGGAAACTTTGGAAGCACAAAATACTTTATTAGAATTAGGTATTCCTGCCTGTCATGCTTTTGTCAGAAATTATAAGGCCCACGAAAAAGCCGTTTTAGACGGGGTTGCTATTACCAATTGGCGCGGTAAAAATGCCCAAGAAGCCAGTGCCGATTATCGTCGTGTGGCCGAAGAATTAGAACGGGATTGGTAGATTTAAGGACAGGTTTTCTAAGGACAATATTTTTGCAGTAAAGAAATGACTAAATCTAGACCATCGGGCTGAACTTGAACAGTATAGGCTTCCGCTTCAATTTGTCGGCTAAAACCCTCGTAATTCATAAAAAATCTCCTGGTCATTGCCGGGGGTTCTATACCTAAATTAAGAGCTTTAACTGTTTTGCCCCCATGACAAAGTTGAGCGGCATGGACAGCTTCATGAATTAATGTTGGTCGAGCAATACCTAAGTCAAAAACTAGGGGATGAATCCAAATCATTCTAGTTTTACTATCAAATAAACCGTAGGCTCCTCGCACTGGTGGCGGGGCAAGTTTGACGATAAAATTGTGTTTTTCTAGAGCTTTTTGCAGACGTAAAAAATCAGGATTCGCCGCTGATAAATTCTCTTCTGCAGCTAATTGCATTCCTAGAAAAACAGCAGCGATTGTGTAATAAATGCCCATCGGGTGATAGTTCCTATTAAAAAAATATCAAAATTAGCAGGAGGTTATTCATTGATGAATCGAACCATCGGGGAGAATTGTTCCTGTTAAAATTGCTCCAGTTAATTTCACCATAATACGCTTACCAAAGCCAATTTTTGCCCCGCGTAAATCTGCCGCCGACAGATCCGCCCCGCTTAAATCCGCCCCGATGAGATTGGCTTCCTGTAAATTTGCGCCTTTAAGGTTAGCTTCGAGGAGATTGGCACGAAAAAGATTAGCTTTGTACAGATTAGCCTTTTCTAGGTTAACTTTGTGCAGGAAGCTATCGCTTAAGTCGGCATGGCTTAAATCTGCCCCGATGAGACTGCGACTAGAGAAATCTTTTTCCTTCAGGTTGGCTCCCTGTAAATCGGCTCCGTTTAAATCCCGATAGTGAGGGCGCCAGGCGGCATGATTGTGGACCTGATGGTTATTCTGGGAGTGGCTGTGTTGACTGTGGGTTTGTTGACTATGGGTTTGGGAATTTTGGCTGGGTTGGCTAGGGTGAGGCTGATAGGGGGACGCAGTTTTATAGGCGTGGGCGGGCTGTTTTTCAGTTTTAGGGGGGGAATTGGAGCGTTTAGGAGAATTTTGATGAATTTGCCGCAATTGTTCCCTAGCGTGGTTAATTTCTTGCAGTTTAGCGGTGGCTTTTTCCAAAAGACGCTGATTATCTTTGGGAATGCGATCGGGATGCCAAATAAACACCAAATCTTTGTAGGCTTGATTGATCTCGTCGAGAGATGCCCCATGATCTAACCCTAAAACTTTATAGTATCGCTCCAATTCTTTCATTATCGAAGTCCTAATACAAGGATAAAAGCATTAATGGCTACAATTTCTCTGAGTCTTGTCGGATTTTCTAGGAGAGGATTTCTTTCAGGATAATTTGACTCTGGGAGAGTTGCCATAAAATTTGAGAAAATGTCTGGTAATTAAGAAAATCTCGTTTTTCTATCCTGTTTTGTGGCGTAACTGTATAGCACATAACAGCAAAATTAGCAAATTTTTGATACAAAACTTAATTTTTGCTGTGGGGAGGTGGGGAGATAGGGAGGTGGGGAGATGGGGAGATAGGGAAGTGGGGAGGTGGGGAAGTGGGGAAATTGAACTAAAACCCCAAAACCCCAACACCCCAAAACCCCAACACCTAAAACCTGCCGACCGCCGACCGCCTCCCGACTGCTGTATGATAAAACTTGTCCCGATAGGATAAATCAAGGTCGTGAAATTTGGTCAGTGGTTGGGGTTTATCTGTTTAATAATGGCTCTCTATGTATTGTGGCAGATTCGACAGCTGTTATTATTGATTTTTATGGCGATCGTGTTTACCGTAGCCTTAAATAGATGTGTGAAAGGATTGCAGAGATTGGGGATTAAAAGGGGTTTGGCTATTTTAATCACCCTGCTGACGAGTCTAGGAATTGTGATTTTATTTTTTATAATTATTGTTCCCCCCTTTATCGAACAGTTTCAAAAATTAATTGAACTTTTACCGCAAGCTTGGGATTTAGTCCGTAATAACTTGATTCGATGGCGACAACAATTCCAATTTGATTGGTTGCCATCGCTGCCTAATTTAACTGATTTAGTCCAGCAGTTACAACCTTTAGGAACCTTTGTTTTTAGTAACTTTTTTACCTTCTTTTCTAACTCAGTTGCGGCCATTTTGCAATTATTATTCGTGCTGGTGTTAGCAATGATGATGTTAGTCAACCCCCAACCCTATCGACAAGCTTTCTTAAAATTATTTCCTAACTTCTATCGTCGTCGTGCCGAGGAAATTCTTACCCTGTCGGAAGCGGGTTTAGGTAATTGGTTGTTGGGAATTGCCATTAGTTCAACTATGGTAGGATTATTCAGTGGGTTCGGTCTTTTTGTTCTACAAATTAATCTAGTTCTCGTTCATGCTATCCTAGCAGGATTGCTCAATTTTATCCCTAATATCGGACCGACTGCTAGTGTGATTTTTCCCATTCTAATTGCTGTTATCGATGCACCTTGGAAAATTGTCGCTATTCTGATTCTCTATTTTATTATCCAAAATGTCGAAAGTTATTGGCTGACACCCACTGTCATGGCTAAACAGGTATCTTTACTACCGGCAATTACCCTAATCGCTCAAATTTTCTTTGCTCAAATGTTTGGCATCTTAGGTTTATTATTGGCTTTACCTTTGACAGTGGTAGTAAAAACATGGTTAGATGAATTATTATTCAAAGACATTTTAGATCAATGGGATCACGGTCATAACAAATCTTAAATAATCTCGGCAAAAACCATGAAATTAATCATTCTTACTCTCGTTATTTTATCTAATGTTTTTGCTCCCCTCCCAGCTAAGTCTGAAACGGTTCTAGAAAAAATTAAACGCACGGGATTATTAGAAGTAGCTATGAGAGAAGATGCGATTCCCTTTGGCTATCGGGATAGTAATAATAATTTGCAGGGATTATGCTTAGATTTTATCCAATTGCTTAGAGAGGAACTTAAGCACAAATTAAACCTCCAAATCATCAGTGTCAAAATTTATAAATCGACTTTATTTAATCGCTTCCAGTTATTGGAAAATAAAACCGTTGATTTCGAGTGTGGTCCTAATAGTATCAGAAAAAATATACCTAATGGTGTCAGTTTTTCTCGTCCTTTTTTTGTCACGGGAACTCAGTTTTTAGTTCGGAGTGATAATCAGAATAATTTTAACTTTTCTTCGTCCTTAGAAGCTGTAACTATTGGAGTTTTACGAGATACCAGCACTCAGGAATTATTAAGACAAAAATATCCTCTTGCTACCTATCAAGAATTTCAAGGAGTGACGGGAAGACTGCGGGGTATCCAAAGTTTAAGAAGGAATAGAATAGATGCTTTTGCTAGTGATGGTATTCTGCTAATTGGAGAAGCTGTCATTCTCGGTTTATCCCTAGGAAAAGATTATCAACTTATCCCCCGCAATCCTTTAAATTGTGATTATTATGGTTTCATTCTTCCCGCTAATGATCCCCAATGGCAAGAGTTTATTAATGGGGTTATCGTCACCAGTGAGAACAGAAATATTTTTAAAGCATGGTTTACTGAAGTTGCTTCCTATTTTAGATATACCTGGCAGTATTGTCGTAATAATCCCGAAAAATCTCAGTAAAACTTAATGATTATGCCTAAAAAAAATGATTTATTTTGGTTGATTGGTTGCGCTACAATAATCCTGTTTATTTGCAGCAGCATCAGACATATTTTATTTCAATCTAACGCTCTCGATCTTGGTTGGTTTGATCAGGGAGTTTACCTAATTTCTCAAGGTAAACCACCGATTATATCTTTTGTTGATTACCATATTTTAGGCGATCATATCGCTTTTATTCTCTATCCTATAGCCTTACTTTATAAAATTTATCCTAGCGTTTATTGGCTGCTTCTCTTGCAAGCTTTTTCCCTTTCCCTTGCCGTTTTTCCCCTCTGGCAATTGGCAATACAAGCGGGATTAAAAGAAAAACAAGCTTATACATTAGCCTTAGTTTATCTGCTCTATCCCCTGATTTTTAATGTTAATCTCTTTGATTTTCATCCAGAAGTTATCGCAGTTCCAGCAATTTTTTGGACAATTTTAGCGGCAAGATTAAATAATCTCTGGGGATTTTGTCTAGGAATCATTATTATTCTCGGTTGTAAAGCAATTCTCTCTTTAACATTGTTGGGAATGGGTATCTGGTTACTTCTCTGGGAAAAGAAAAAAATCCCCGGAATAATTGCCATGATTACCGGCATTCTTTGGTTTATTATCACCACGAAGTTATTAATTCCCCTCCTGACAGGAAAATCGGCAGTTGTTGAAATGGCCGATTCTCGATATAGTTATCTAGGAGATAGTTTACCAGCAATTATCTTTAATCTTTTCCTCAAACCCGATCTAGTCTTAGGAAAAATCTTTACTGGCAATAATCTAGAATACCTAATCCTATTATTTATTCCCTTAGTTTGGGGTTTATCTTGGCGCTATTCTGCCCCAATAATTGCTGCTATTCCCGCACTCGCTTTAAATTTATTAGCAGATCATGCCCCACAAAAAAACTTAACCACTCAATATTCCCTGCCAATTTTGCCCTTTTTATTTCTAGCGGTTATCGCCACTTTAGCCCATAATAGTAACTGGTTAAAAAAACCTAAATGGATAATTACTTGGGCAATTATTGCCTTTTTTGCCTTAGCTAAATACGGCTATTTTTGGTCACTGTATTTAAATTCCCTCGATACTTGGTCCGCCACCCAAAAAGTTCTAACCCAAATTACCACCAGTGAGAGTGTCTTGACTACTTCTAGAATTGCCCCCCATCTTACCCATCGAGAAATGATCAAATTAGCGATCGAAGGTTCCCAATCCCTAGATTTAAATCAATTTAATTATATCCTACTCGATCGCCGTCATCCCGGTTGGTCTAGTTCACCAGAACTAATTGATTATCACTTAAATAAACTGAATCAAAATGAGAACTTTCAGTTAATCGTTAATCAGAATGATGTGTTTTTATATCGGGCAACTCCTCAAGAAACAAAATAATTTTTCGTTCCACCGATTTCAATAAATTTTCTTTATCGACGGGAAACCAGATAATATCAGCATCGGCACGAAACCAAGTGCGCTGACGTTTGGCAAATTGACGGGTGTGGAGGATAATTAGATCGATCGCCTGTTCTAAAGAAATTTCTCCGAGGAGATATTGCTTAATCTCTGCATAACCCAAAGTCTGCAAAAGTGGCAAATCCCAACCGTATTTATCCCCCAAATTCTGCACCTCTGCTACTAATCCTTTTGCAATCATTTGATGAGTACGAACAGTGATCCGCTTGTCTAAACTTTCTGGGGAACAGTCTAAACCAATTTGTAAAATTGGATAAGTGGGAGGGTTTTCTCCCTGCTGACTAGAGATAGGTTTTCCTGTCAGATAAAAAACCTCTAAAGCGCGTAAAGTCCTTACCTGATCATGGGGATGAATTTTTTTAGCAGCCTCCTCATCTACCTGCATCAGAATTTGATAAAGATAGGATTGTCCTAAAGCTTGTAATTGCCGTCTTAAATCCGGTTGAGGGGAAACCCTCGGTATTTTTAAACCTTTGACAATGGACTTGATATAAAGTCCCGTACCACCGACCAAAAACAGAGGAGAATAGTGGAGAGTGGTGATTAAATCCTCAGCCTGTTCTTGGTACTGTGCTAGGGTGAAATTATCTTGAGGATCACAAATATCAATTAGATAATGGGGAATCCGCTGACATTCTTCTAAGCTAGGTTTAGCAGTACCAATATTAAATTCTCGATAGATTTGTCGGGAATCGGCACTGAGAATTACTGAATTAAACTTTTCAGCCAATTGTAGTGCTAAACTGGATTTTCCCGTGGCAGTTGCCCCACAAATAACAATTAAAATAGGTAAAGAGGAAGGCTGCATCTCATTTTCGTAAATCTACCAAGTTGGGATTTTTAAGGGGAAACTCTCGGTTAAAATCGGGCCTTACTTGCGATTTTATCACTCAATCCAAGCTTTTGGGGGGTTCTACCCCCCAACCCCCCCGCGCATTAGCTTTTCGGTGGGATGCTTACACGCAGTTGTTCATACATTTGTACCAATTTCAGAGTCACTGATAATTGCTGATTGTCGGTATTTCTGCAAATGTGAGATGCAGCCAAGAGGAAAGAGGAAGTAGTCATCGATTTTACATGACAGTAAACAGTAATCAGTGAAAAGACAGGACTGTTAAGCTAAGACGCATTTAAACAGGGTATTGTTAAGCTGATTAACAGCTTATCAGCAAGAAATTAAGTTTGTCATTAATTTTCGTTGAACAAAAAAAACAGCATCCTGATGGGTGCTGTTTGTCAAGAAAATGTTACAAAACTTAAGCTAAAGCCGCCATTTTCACATCGTTATTAGCGAGGATATTTTGTAACTCCTCCGCGTCCACGGTTTCTTTTTCCACTAACATTTGCGCTAACTGGTCCAAGATGGCGCGGTTATTGACTAAAACCTCTTTAGCGCGACGATAGGCCTGTTCCACTAAGTTACGCACTTCCTCGTCAATAGCTGCCGCAGTTTCATCGGAGAAATCTCGATCGGAAGCGATATCACGACCTAGGAAAACATTACCATTTTGACGACCTAAAGCCACTGGACCGAGGCGATCGCTCATTCCGAAACGAGTTACCATTTGCCGCGCTACTCGTGCCACCTGTTGCAGGTCATTAGAAGCACCCGTAGTCACTTCTTCCTCACCGAAGATAATTTCTTCAGCTAAACGACCCCCCAAAGCTACAGCCATCTGATTTTGCAGATAAGCGCGAGAATATAACCCGGATTCCATGCGATCCTCGCTGGGAGTGAACCAAGTTAAACCCCCGGCGCGACCGCGAGGAATAATACTAATTTTCTGGACGGGATCGTAATCCGGCATTAAAGCACCCACCAAAGCGTGACCAGCTTCATGGTAAGCAACTAAAGTTTTGCGTTTTTCACTCATGACGCGATTTTTCTTCTCAGGACCGGCCAGAACACGATCGATCGCATCGTTGATCTCATCCATGGAAATCTCGGTTAAATTGCGACGTGCGGCTAAAATTGCGGCTTCGTTGAGCAAATTAGCCAGATCCGCACCGGTAAAACCGGGGGTACGACGGGCGATTTTATCGAGATCCACGTCTTGGGCCAAAGTTTTGCCTCTGGAGTGGACATTAAGGATTTCCTTACGGCCAGCGTAATCGGGACGATCCACCACCACTTGGCGATCAAAACGACCCGGACGTAATAAAGCGGCATCCAGCACATCGGGGCGGTTAGTGGCGGCGATAATGATAATACCTGTATTACCTTCAAAACCGTCCATTTCCGTTAATAATTGGTTGAGGGTTTGTTCCCGTTCATCGTTACCACCCCCTAAACCGGCACCCCGTTGACGACCGACAGCATCAATCTCATCGATAAAGACGATACAAGGTGCATTCGCTTTCGCTTGTTCAAATAGGTCGCGGACGCGAGAAGCACCCACCCCGACGAACATTTCCACGAATTCCGAACCGGAAATGCTAAAAAACGGGACTCCTGCTTCTCCAGCTACTGCGCGAGCAAGCAGGGTTTTACCTGTCCCCGGAGGACCGACTAAAAGGACTCCTTTGGGGATTTTTGCCCCAATTGCCGTGAAGCGATCGGCATTTTTCAGGAAGTCCACCACTTCGTTTAATTCTAATTTTGCCCCTTCAATCCCGGCCACATCACCGAAAGTAACCTGGGTTTGGGGTTCCATCTGTACTCTTGCTTTCGATTTGCCGAAGTTCATCGCTTGGGAACCGGGGCCACTTTGGGCGCGACGGAGCAAGAAAAATAGACCAACAAGAAGCAATATAGGGAAAAATAGGCTACTGAAGGCTCTTACCCATACTCCTTCTTCTCTTTGGGGCAGTACGGAAATATCAACGTTATTTTCTGCCAAGATGTTGATTAATTGCGGATCGTTGGGTAGGTTTACTAATACATTTGTTCCATCTTGAGTGGGTACGATCGCTCGTTGCCGGTCGGCACTTAAGCGCACGGTTTCTACTTTACCTTCGCGTACTTCCTGTAAAAATTCACTATACTTCCAAGTTTGTTGCACTGCTGGCTGGCGATCGAAGAAAGCTGAGGCCAAGGCAAGGACTACGATTAACAATAGGGCATATAGTCCCGCATTGCGCCATTTTTTGTTATTACCGTTTTTGTTCACGCTGTCGAACTCCTGATAAATTGAGGATGATCTTATCGGTTGTCAAGGGGTTGTTAACTTATGTTAACGTTTCTCAGGAACAGTGGACAGGTTTTTTTTTAATATGCCCGTTCTGGTCCGCCATGGGGGTTAGCTGTTGGGGGTGGGGGAGTATGTCAATGTGACTCTCCTAGACCGAGTATGATCAATTTGTAACAAAATGCCAAAATACTGCATAAAAGCTGCAAGTGGAACGATAGAGAGTTTAGTTGACCTCCACGGGGACTAGCTAGATGAAAAAACGAGAGACTTTGCTGGAGAAGTTTTGTTGCTTTTTAGTTTTGCAGCAAAATAGGACACAATGGAATTGCGATCGGCGTTTGCGTCGTAACATGGAAAGCTATGGCCAAATCGATCCTAATGTCGAGTCCGAGGATTATTGGGCCCTATTCTTTCACCAACAGTATCAGAATCACGGTTCCCAAAATCATCTTTTCCGTGGGCATTTATACGCTTATTTGCAGGAACCTTGCTACTGGGCTGCTGCCGAAATCTATCAAAAATATCAAGCTAAACTAGATTATCAGATCGAAGACTACTTTAACGAAGGAATTCTTGGTTTTGAGGCTATCTTAGCTGACTTTAAGCCTTTATTCTCCACTCGCTTCGATAATTTTGCCAATCAGAGGATTAAATATCGCTTAATCGATCGCATCCGTCAGATTAGTCAAGCATTCGGCCATAATACTTGGAGCCTACTACTTAATTCTACCGGAGCGCGTCTCAGCCAAGCTCTCCTGGCGAGGGGATTAGTGGGAGAAACTCTCGAAAATTACCTTTTAGCTTGGGATTACTATAAAGAAATTTATGCCCAGGCAAAAATAAAAACCGATGGTAAAATTCAGGAACCTAGTCCAGAAATCTGGCAAAAAATCGCCGCTGCTTATAACTCGGATAGCCACTCTACCATCAAAATCAATTCTGCAACAATTAACCGATGGTTAGAGGATGCGGGACAAGCTATTTTTGATTATTTATTTCCCCAAGGAAAAACAATTTCCCTACAGCAACCTTTCGGGGATGGGGAAAGTAGCACGAGGGAGGAAATGATCGAAGATACTCTCCATAATAACCCTTGGCAGCAGTTAGAAGCGGCGGAAAATTTTCGCGAGTCGCAACAAAACCACCAAAAAATTCTAGCTTGGTTGCGGGCAGAAATTCAACAGATTTGTCAGCAGCCGCAACAGGTAAAACTGCATCCGCAAATTCAGTTAATTCTAGAGATGACTTATGGTTCAGGGTTGGGACAAGTGGCAATTGCCGCTAAGATTACAGAAATTACCACGGTAGTTATCAAACAATATCAGGTTTCTAGGGAACTGGATAAAGTTTATCGTCACCTCGCTAAAAAGTTTTTACCCTGGGCCAGCGAAAACCTGCATATTTCTTTCCAGTCCCACGATAGAGAAGTTATTAGTAAGGCAATAGAACCATGGCTAACATACTACTATCAAACCAGCGCAACAACTCAGGAGGATTAATTATGGTTAATGATTGGTTAGAACTAACTCCTGATAGCATTTGGCTAGAAATACCCGCAGATATTCAAGAGATAAGTTGGGCAAAAAGTGCCAGTTTTACTGATGCCAGTATTCGTCAGAGATTTTATATTAATTATCTCTGTCAACAAGTTATTTTTAACTATCTACAGTCAGGGATGCCTGGGGTTAGCTTAGTAGAAAATCAAGAGGATTTCTGGCAACTAGGAGTTAATGGTTTTACCGTTAAATTAGGCGAAAAGTCAGTAATATTTATTGCCAGCGAAACTCTGGATCTAGAAGCGATCGAAATTCCTCAAGAATGGGTAGATATTCCTCAATTAATTGGTGATTATTATTTAGCGGTACAGGTAAACACTGCCGAAAGTCATCTGAGAATTTGGGGTTATACTACCCATAAAGATATTAAGGAAAAAGGACAATATATTAAGCGTAATCTTAACTACTCTCTACCGAGAAATCAACTGCAATCAGGATCAGATTCTTTGGATTTATGGGGAGAGTGTCAATTACAAGCAGTGAGGATTGAACCGGAAAAGATGGAAGAAAAACTATCTTTAGATAGATTGACAACCTTACTAGACATCTTAGCTAATCCTCAGTTAATCTTTCCCAGAAAAGCCGTTACTTTTCAAGAATGGGCAGCAGTTATCGTCAATAGTAACTGGAGAAAAATTTTAATTACCCGTCGGCAAAAATCCCCCGTCAAGTTAACCAATTGGTTTGCCGATAATTTCCCCATTGATTGGCAAAGTATCCTCAATTTTAGCTCACTGTCACTGGTTCCAGCATTCAAAAATACAGAAATTAAACGCATCAAAGATTTAGGAGTAGAATTACTGGGAAATCCCCTCGCTTTGATGATTACTATCGCTAAAACTGAAGAAGTATTTAGCCTGCAAGCGACTGTTTACCCCACCGGAGAAACAAGCACTTTACCCCCCCATTTAAAATTAACTATTCTCACCGAAACTGGTCAGGTTTTTCGAGAAGTAATTGCCACAGATAACGATGAATTTATTCGTTATCGATTTGATGCTGAATTGGGGGATAAATTCTTCATTGAAGTGGCTTTAGAATCGGCAAGAGTCACCGAATATTTACAAGTATAAGCGAGGAAAAACTTAATGATTAAACTCTTAACTCTCGAACTAGATGGCACATTCGATCGGGGATTTAAAGTAAAATTAGAAATTCGTCCCGATCTTAATTCTCGTCCCCAAACTGTGATCAAAGCAAGGCTACCAGCTAATTTAGAGTTATTAACTCTTTACCGTCAATGGCAACGTCACTATAGTGAATTAGAGGGATTTTTTAAGGTCTTAAAAGATAGCAATCCCCAACAAATTACCAATAGTTCTCAGCAGAATTTAGTTTTTAAAAACTGCCAAGAAAAAGCCAAATTATTTGAGGATAACTTAAACAAATGGTTGAATAATAGCCCAGAATTTGAACCGATCAAAACCGCAATTCTGCGCTCTGGCAATAACTTTCGTATCTGGTTACAAACCGATAATATTTGGCTGCAAAGATTCCCCTGGGAAAAATGGGAAATTCTCCAAAATACTGGCGCAGATATAGCCATTATTGTCTCAGAATACGATACCTTAACCAGACAATTAAAAAATCATGAAAAAATTCGGATTTTAGCCATTTTAGGCTATGCCACCGACTTAAAATTTCTCGAAGAAGATCGCAAAACTTTAGACGATATTGCGGGAAAAGCAGGAGCCGAAATTATCTGGGAAAAAGCTCCCCACCCGCAAAAATTAAATCAGTTATTGCGTCAAGAAACTTGGAATATCCTCTTTTTTAGCGGTCATAGTGCCAGTACAGAAGATGGCCAAGATTGCGAAATTCAACTAACAGAAACTCATAAATTAAAGATAGCTGATTTTAGCTTTTCTCTGGGAGAAGCTACTAAAAACGGGTTAAAGTTAGCGATATTTAACTCCTGTGATGGTATCGGTTTAGCACAACAACTATCACGGGAAAAAGGGATGGCATTACCCCATCTAATCTTTATGCGCGAGAAATTACCCGATCCTGTTTCTCCCAAATTTCTGCAATACTTTTTAACCGCTTTTACCAATAATAAATCTCTCTATAGCGCCGTACATGAAGCCCAAAAAAATCTGCACGATGACTGGGAAAAAGACTATCCCTGTGCCAGTTGGCTGCCCGTAGTTTGCCCCAATCCCACCGAAGAACCCCCCACTTGGCATAGTTTCAGTAACTCCCCTCAAAAACAACAAAATTGGCGACGATTCGCTCTAACTTTCGGTTTAGGTTTAGCCGTAACGATGACAGTCTTGGCAATAAGAGAAACAGGAATTTTAGAACCCTTAGAATTAAATATTTATGATCGCCTGATGCAACTAAAACCCAAAGATAAACCCGATGAAAGATTATTAATTATTACCATTGATCGCCAAGATTGGGCCTATCAAGATCGCATGGGTATGAAAAGACCAACAATACCCGGAAGCGATCGAAAACGTTCCCTCGCAGGAGAAGCATTATCGCAGCTTTTAAATAAATTACTGCCCTACGAACCGCAAATTATCGCCTTAGATATCCTCCGTCCCATCGCTGCCAGTCAAGATTATCCACCCCTAGCCAAACAATTACAAAATACTCCTAATTTTATCTCGATTTGTAAGTTTAATAATTACCCGCAACCGGACGGATTTCCCCCACCCCCGGAACTGCCAAAAAATCAGAGTGGTTTTAGTAACATAGTCCCAGACGAAACCATTGCCGGAGTTCCCCGAATTCGTCGTTTTTTATATCAGGCAAAACTCGATCGCACCTCTCCCTGTCTTCCCCCGGATTCTTTGGCCAAAGTTGACTCAATGTCCTGTAATTTTAAAGATTATGCTCCTAGTTTTAGTCTCCTAATTGCCAAACGATATCTAGAATCCCAGAATCAAGATTTTGACTGCAATAAACTGGAGCGGGGAATTCTAGAAATTAATATCGGGGATACTCATCTCGGTGACTGGCTACAATCCAACCGCGGCCCCTACAGAACCAGTCAATCCGATACCCGATCCGGCCGTCAAGTTATGCTCGCTTACCGTCGAATCGCCGATAATGGCATCGATGCAATCATCAAAATTGCTCCGAAAAAATCTCTCCGACAGGTTTTAGATCCGCGTTTTAATTCCGAATCAGTCCGGGAAAAAATTGTCCTGATTGGAGTAACAGAACCCGGGATCGATGATTTTTTAACCCCCTTTAGTCGCAACCCATCGGAAGCAATTCCGGGGGTTTATTTGCACGCGCACGCAGTCAGTCAAATTCTCGATACAATGGAAGGAAAACGTACCTCGATCGCTTTCTGGAATCCCCTACAGGAGGCTTTCTGGGTGCTGGGTTGGTCCCTGGTGGGGGGATTATTAACGTGGCGTTTTTTTCGGGTAAAAACGGTACTTTTGACAGTGGCGATCGCTGTGATTTCCCTTACTGGTATCGGTTGGCTTCTCTTTAGTTATTTCGGTCTCTGGGTTCCGATTATTCCCCCAGCGATCGCACTTCTCACCACCTCCGGTATCTTCTTTTTTCTTCGTTCTTACTACTTAAAATAGCAAGGTAAGGCTTGCTGAAAAAGTACGGGCGAAGCATTCGGATAGAAAATCTCCGGTTTCACCGATAGGTTATTGCCCGAATGCTTCGCCCCTACAGGACCCGGGCCGATGAAGACGCAAGGTTTTGAAGCACGATTCTCTCAAAATCTTGCACCTGTTTCACGAGAAAAACGACAAAACTCTTACCTTGCCTACATTTCACATTTATTCAGCAAACCCTAGGTAACAACCATGATCAAACCTTCGATCGCCCTCATCCTTCTTTTCTCCCTACTGCCTCAACCCGGGTTAACCCTTATCACCCCGGCTGCCGGAAATATTTCTAATCATCCCATTCTGACGGCACAGGGCGATCGGGAGCTTACCGAGGAGCAATTCCTACAACGAGTCACCGTTCGGATTACTAGCGAGACAAATCGGGGATCGGGGACGATTATTGCTAAAAAAGGCGATAATTACCTTGTCCTAACCAACGCCCACGTTACCCGCAGCGCGAAAACCCTACAGGTACAAACTTACGACGGCCACAGCCGTGCGGCCCGCATTGTCCCCAATTCCCTATCGGAGAATCAAGATCTCGCTCTGCTGGAGTTTAGCGATACCCGGGACTATTCGATCGCCACCATCGCGGAGTTTACCATCAATCAAAACAGCATCGGTTTAGAAGTGGTGGCCGCGGGATATGTTGCCGAAACGGGACAGTATCGGACGACAAAGGGAACCCTCGAACAGGTGAGCGATCGACCCCTCCGGGATGGCTACAGCGTCGGTTATAGTGGCGATATCGTGCAGGGAATGAGTGGCGGCGGCATTTTTGTCGAGCGGGATTTAATCGGCATTAACGGGCGATCGGCCCATCCGATTCTCTCTAACTACATCTACGAGGACGGTACAAAACCCACAGACGCAGAAATCCAACAGATGAGAGCGGTTAATTGGGGCATTTCCATCAATACCCTATTAACCTACATCCGTCCCGAAATCCTCAGCGCCTATAACCTACCCCTACCGCAGGTGAACCCCGATATAGAAACCACCGCCCCTACTGACTATATCGCCGAATTAGAAGCGAAAGCCAAGGGTTTCACCGTGCGGATTGATAGTAGCAGTAAAGCCAATGGAAGTGGCGTAATTGCCAATGGAAGTGGCGTAATTATCGCTAAAGAAGGGAATATTTACACCGTCCTAACCGCCGATCACGTCCTTTGCGGAGAAATGGCACGCACCGACAGCTGTGCTGATTACACCTACACCGTCGTCACCAGCGACGGCAAAACTCGAAACATCGAGAAAAGCACCATCATCCGGCAGGAAGGGGTAGATTTAGCAGTTTTTCAGTTTGAAAGCCTGGACAATTATCCCGTTGCGGAAATAGCGAATTATAACCCAAATACCGGTGATTTTGTTTTTGCGGCAGGCTTCCCCAAAATTGGCGACAATCCCTCGAAATGGTTGTTTAGTGGCGGTAGAATTATCGAGAAAGAACTGGGATTACTACTAACCCGCCAAAGTGACTTAAGCACGCAACAAAGTGGAACATTACAAAGTGTTGCTTCTTTAACCGGAGGCTATGAATTAGTTTATACCAGCATCACATTTGGGGGCATGAGTGGCGGTGCAGTCTTAGACTCCCAGGGGAGAGTAATAGGGATTCATGGACGTTCAGAAGGAGCAGGGGGGGGGAAAATTCAGTTAGGGTTTAGTTTGGGGATTCCCATTAGCACTTTTATCGGATTGCAAGAAAGATTGAAGGTAAAACCGCAATTATTAACCACTGCTCAACCCCAAGTTAGTCCGCAACAACAACAAGAAATTATTCAAGCGATTACTGGTGTTATTGTCCCTAATACCAATGCGAAGGCGGATATTTGGATAGAAAGGGGAGGACAATTATGGCGGTTACGGAGGCATGAGGAAGCAATTAAGGCGTTTGATGAAGCGATTAAGCAAAATGACCCCAAGAATGTCTATTTAGCTTGGTATGGGAAGGGATTAGCGTTATTTGGTTTAGATAAAGATCAACCAGCTATAGAAGCTTTGCAACAAGCGATTAATACCTTACCTACAGGAGAAGATTTAAAGGAGTTTCACAGTAGTATTTTACAACTGCAAAGTGTTGTTTATCGCTCTTTAGAAAATTATGAGCAAGCCTTAACGGTGATTAATCAGGCGATTTCTCTGTTTCCCAATAACCCCAATCACTATATCGAAAAATGGGTAGTATTATATGAGTTAAAACGCTATGATGAGGGATTAGACACAATTACTCAGGCAATTAATCGCGCTCCTCGTGCTTTTTGGTATATGATTCGTGGGGGTTCCTATTCCTTGCAAAAAAAATACGAATTAGCTTTAGCTGACTTAAACAAAGCTATGAAACTTAATCCTAATTATGCTCTGGCTTACTCTGTTCGGGGGGAGCTTTACTATTACCAAAAAAAATACGAATTAGCTTTAGCTGACTGGAACAAAGCTATTAAAATTAATCCTAATTTTGCTATGGCTTACAGCGATCGGGGGAATATTTACTATGACCAACAAAAATACGAATTAGCTTTAGCTGACTGGAACAAAGCTATTGAACTTGATTCTAAGTTAGCTGGGGCTTACAACAATCGTGGACGTTTTTACTATTACCAACAAAAATACGAATTAGCTTTAGCTGACTGGAACAAAGCTATTGACATTAATCCTAATTTAGCTGAGGCTTACAACAATCGTGGGGTTCTTTACTATAACCAACAAAAATACGAATTAGCATCAGATGATTACAACAAAGCTATTGAAATTAATCCTAATTATGCTGAGGCTTACAACAATCGGGGGCTTCTTTACTATAACCAACAAAAATACGAATTAGCATCAGATGATTACAACAAAGCTATTGAAATTAATCCTAATTATGCTGAGGCTTACAACAATCGGGGGCTTCTTTACTATAACCAACAAAAATACGAATTAGCATCA